>JACZSS010000014.1 GCA_022574115.1 Candidatus Heimdallarchaeota archaeon
ATGAGTGCAAATATCAGCTTGATGCTAGTAGGTGTTTCGTATTTACTTGGATCAATCCCTCCAAGCTACCTGATAGCAAAATTCGTTTACAAAGTTGATATTCTAAAGCAAGGTAATGGGAATCTAGGAGGAGCTAACTCATTAAGATTATTCGGCAAAAAAGTCGGAGTACTTGTCGCCCTACTAGATATATTGAAGGGAACTGCAGCGGTCTTAATTGCTCAGACAGTGAATTCATCAGATGGACCGGAAACGGGATTTTTGGCTGAGACACCAAATGTTATGGCCTTGGCTGGGTTCGCTGCTGTTTTCGGACACTGCTTCTCTATTTTCTTGAAGTTTAGAGGAGGAAAGGGTGGCGCAACTACTGCCGGTGTTATCCTCGCAATCGATCCGTTTTCATTGCTTGTGGTAGTAATTTTCTGGGTGTTAATAGTTTCCAGTACTCGCTTTACTTCTTTAGCTAATCTCCTCGCGGTGTTCTCAATGCCACCCCTCATGAGGACTCGGACAGATGGATCACAGTATGTTCTGTTAGGTTACGCACTTGCAATTTTACTAGTTTTAACTCATCGAGAAAATCTCAGCAGAATGCTTGCGGGTACAGAAAGAAAAGTGGGTGAAACAGAGCAATTACCAGGCTAACTAAAGTATTTTTGAATCTGATCTTCTAATTTAGTGACTTGATCAACGTCCAATTGAACAACTTGGTTCGCAAGCATGTTTTCTTTAAGTATAACTCGTTTTCTCGATTCCTGTGCTATACGCATTATTTGTAATATCCGGGTTGGGACCGGTAGTCCAGCAATTATTGCCCGCAATTTTGGCGTCTTAGTCTGCTTACCGTGATCTTTCATTGAAACAAACTTGACATGCGGATTGGAGTTTCTAAACTCACGAAACAGTTTCTGAGTCTCAAACTCTGTTTGAAAACTGAGTTTACCACCAGTCTGATCGATGTTAAAAATCGAGATGAATGCATTCTTCGCCTCAAATATTTTATCTTTGGTCAGATTAGTGGTATCGATAACAGAATCACTGATCACATCCTCAATTCTGGCCGAATCAACATTTCCACTTTCATCCCCTAGATTCTCTGAAACAAACACCGAAATTCCAGCTGTATGCATCACTGTAAATAGATCTGCGACATTAGCATCAAATTCGTCCGATACTGATTTTTCGAAACTTGCTATGAGTAGATCACCCAAAGCATCAGGAATGGTTTCAATCCGTTTACGGCTTACTTCAGAAAATTCTAATTCCATTTCATCAAGTGCTGGTCGATTATCTAAAATCAAAACCGGATTATTTAACCCGTCCTCCTTGTAAACAACCTCATAAAGAAAAGTAGCTGCATTATATTGCACTCTTGAGTTTTCAAATATTTCAGGTAAAAGTGTGATCACGGGGGGATGAAGATCAAAAGAACTTGCTAAAATCTGCAAGGTAACCAAAGTGGCACCTAATCCCGTTGCGCCGGAACCGGTCGTGACTAAAACTAAACCTTCGAAGCTCTTTCCAAGCAATTTTCGAAGTCGTGTGGTTATTTTCGTCTCATCTGATTTGGCGGATTCATATGCTGCTTCAAAATTTTTCGCGAAACCATCTCGACTGCCTTCTATCCTGAATGTTTCATCAAACAATTCTGATGAATCACTTTCGTCAAATTCTGTTGTGATTGCTAATCCGTTCACTTTTACCTTATGATCCTTCAGATTCTGGATAATTCCAGCACCGATTGCAATTCCTGAATCTCCACACGAGATTATTATCACTTTTAGTGATTCACGTTTGATTCTAGATGTAATTTTCCACATATCAATTTCTCACAAAATTGGACTAATTGTTGGCACTATCCTTAAGACATATATAATCAATAATAACGCTATTTGAATCAATCTCAGATAATTTACCGGTGCAGGTTTCATACTATAGATGTAATTTCGTAACATATAGAGTACATGAGTTTCATTGGAAATTTTAGATTCTCTATTCAGTGCTACACCAGTTATCTCACCGAATAAGTAAGGATCAAGTTCGGTTAACGCCTTATGTTTAAATTTCCCAATAACTCTCGACACACGAATAATAGGCATAATCACGGCTCCAAAGGCAGCAATTAAAGATATAAATAAACTAATCGCTAAAATAAAAGTAAGTCCTGTTGGATCACCTACTTGGACAGATGAGGGTAGAGTTGAGGATGTAGCCATTAACCATGGACCTAAGAGAATAAATAATATAGAGTTAAAAATCAATGTGGATCCAACTAGTCCAGCAATCGGTATGTTACCAAGAGACCTGATGGAAAGTCCGGGAGTATCTGAAAGAACCCCGACAACTTCATAATTTTTCTTTGAGAGGATACTTTCATGACCTTCGGTATATCCTTTTACCCGATCAATGATTTTAATCAATAGGACGTCATAGATTCGAGTATTACTAAACACAAACCGATATGATAAAATGGATAAATAGAGCATAAATGTGAAACCTATATGTCCAACCATCAATGCTAAAAACCAGAAAATAAGCCCGATAAGTCCTATTGTATAGCCATCCTTTATCAAATTGTACCAAACAAATTGAAAATCAGGTAGGAACATTCCCACGAAGCAGTAAATGAATAGTCTTCGGTTCCACTGAGTTTGATATGCTTCATTGAATGGTTTTTCAATTGAGTCAATTAACCATTTATTTGATTTGCCTTCAACCATCGTATTCAAAATACCGTATAATAACTTGAGATAGGCAGGACTGGAGAGTACACCGATTATAATCAAAAATGAAACAATAAATCCAATGCTAGCTGATCCATCAGCAGCGATCAATGTCGAGGTTTGGACCAAAATAAAAAGTCCGGGAAGTGATAAGACAAAAATTACTGCCATCAACCTGTAAATCGTACCCCAAGGTTGGTGAAGAAACGCATTCATCGGCAATCTCAGTATCGCTTTTGGTACTTGACGAATATTCTTGAATGGGTTTTGGATCAATTCAACATATGCCAGGTATTGTGGATCCAACCCTTCTGGTAGATTTTCTTCGTGCTCAGTGAGAAATTCTTCGAAATTAAAAATTATCGTTTCTTCAGTTAGTTCGACTGGTTCGCTTGAACCATTTGATGACGATGACAATAATTCCTTAACCGGTACTACAATCTTTTCTTTCACTTGTTCCTCAGAGCTGATTATATTCCACCCTCTTCTCTGGCTTTTTTGGCAAATTCTATCATTGAATCTTTAGCAAGCTCTTCTCCGGTTTTAACCTCGAGTTCCTCATCATCACGGAGTCGTTCGATCTTGGGATTTCTTCTACCCTCTTTCCGTGTTTCAACTTCCACATTTAAGATGTTGACTCTAACGTCTTGAGCATCACGCATCAAATCTTCAATTTTGTTTGGAATTGTAATACCTGTGAAAATACCTCTGACTTCAAAATTAATACCATCGTCCTCAATTTCAATCAATTTGGGAAAAATATCAGAGTTATTGAAATCAGCGATTAAGTTTCTGTAATCTTTGGCAGTAATTTGCCTCCTGTTTGCTTGAATGAAGAGGAAAGAGCGTGTACTTGAGAACACATTTACATCCATCGAATGAGAAACGGACTGTTTATCGTTAAAAAACGGTCTTACTTTATCATAATCACTCCCGGAATGCATGTATGTCATGACGCCTATTCCCTTGATTTGCCTGAATACTTCTAAAAATTCATTCATATCAGCAGAATAACCATCTGATACCAATTCTGCAGATAGCATAAGATCTCCAATTGTCGCGCCAATACGCTCGTTGATAGCTGGGATCAAGGCTCCATAGCTATGATTGGTGTTTTCATCAACAAAATAATCATTATCAATGCAAATTGTTGTTAGCTTCAAACATGTATCCGCTGGTCCATAACTCAGACTATACAATGCAACAGCAGCAGTAAACTGAATCCGTGTATTTTCTTCTTCACTTGGTAAAACTAAGAACGGGACGGGTCTTTTGCCAATATCTAATAGGATTTTCGCCACTTCTAGACCTACTCCAACTCCAGTTCCACCGGAGCCAAGAATCAAGAAGACTATTTCATGTTGCAATTCAAATTCGAGCGACTCGAGATAACTCTCAATTTCTCCTTTTAGTTCATCCCTAACTGCTAAGGCTTTAGAAGCACCAACTCGATATTGTTTACCGGTTCCTGTATTGGAGTCTGGAATCAAATACGTATGAGATATTTTCTCGTGTTGATCTAATTCAGGCTTGCTTGTCTCAATCCCCATCAAATTTGCCTTGATTTTATACTTGGACAACCTCTCAGTGATAGTAGAGACGATCCTGACTCCAGCACCCCCCACACCAATAACTGGAATTTGGGGAGCCGTCTTTGGTGTTATGCGAAGTAATGGACTTACATACTTCCCCTTCTGAATTTTGATGGCGCTCAAATCATCTGCTTTTGTCTTTGACTTGTCCTTGCTATCTTCATATGTGAGTTCAGTGAGTAAGACACTTTCTTTACCTAGACCAGCTCGTTTTAGAAACCCAAACAGAGACCGTTTTGCCATCTTGTACAGTTTAAAACATAAATTAGCGTTAAAAAACCTAATCTGTTCGATTAAGGATTATAATTTGATTAAAATAAATAATTGGTGCAATGTTTGATCGCTAGTTGTCACCGGGGACTATAGAATACGCTTTGGCAAATCGGGCAGTCGCTTCTAAAGATGAGATCACAGTTTCTGCTTCATAATATTGAATCAAATTGGTTTCCCATGGAAGTCCCAGAAGCGACCCCGCAACAACAACACATTTACTTTCTTTCTCGATCATTTTTTCGTCGTAGGCCATTTGGATACCAGCATGTATCATCTCGTCAGTATCTGTAAAATCTCTTCCTAGATAAAGTGGAAATACTCCCCATTGTAATCGTAATCGTCTGGAAGTTGCCTTTGAGGGTGTTACCGAGATGATCGGCTGGTTCGGTCTGAATTTTGATACTAACGAACTTGATGACCCACTACGCGTATATGCAATGATGTAGTCAACATCTAGACCATCTGCTAATTGTACAGCAGATTGACCAATTGATTCCGCGATTGAAGGGTTTTCTGTTAAGCCAATTTTCATTCTTTTCGGAACATAAGACTGAGTAGTGAGAATTATTCGATCCATTGCTGCTATTGCTTCTACCGGATACTCACCAGTTGCAGTTTCAGCAGAGAGCATTACCGCATCAGCACCTTGTAAGATCGCATTGGCAACATCAGATGTTTCTGCACGTGTCGCTCTTGGACTTACAACCATTGATTCTAACATTTGAGTTGCCACAATACTTTGTTTCGCAGCAGATTTACACATATTGACAAGCTGTTCCTGAAGCATTGGGACTTCTTCTGGAGGTAATTCAACACCAAGATCGCCCCGAGCAACCATAATACCATCAGAGGCCTTTAGAATGTTCTTAATATCCAAAACTGCATCTTTGTGCTCTATTTTGGATATCAAAGGGACTCGATCATCTGTTGAACTAGAAATAATATCCCTTACTGTTTGAATATCTTCTGCTCTTCGTACAAAGCTAACTGAATAAAAGTCAGGTTCAAGACCCAAGGTAAAATCCAGATCTTTTATGTCTTTGTCAGTTGGTGAAAACAGCTTGATACCGATATCAGGAGCATTAATTCCCTTTCTAGAGCTCAGAGGTCCACCGTGTATTACTTTGGTAATCAAATTATCTTTACTTTTTTCTACAACTTCGACCCGAATCAATCCATCGTTGAGAAATAGACTGTTTCCAACGGCGGCAAAATCAATTAAGTCTTTGTAAGAAACTGAGACTTTTTTACCATGTCCCATTATTTCTTCTTTGGTCAAGATTAATTCGTCATCTTTTCGCAAGACAACTGTTTTTTCCATTTCCCCAATTCTAATTTTAGGTCCGGATAGGTCGAATAAAATTGGAATGGAATCATTAACATCTCGTACAGTTTCAAATCTCCTTTTTGCGTCCTCATGCTTTCCGTGGGAGAGATTCAATCGAACAACGTCTAATCCAGCTTGAAGCATCTTTTCAAGCATCTCAGGGGTATCCGACGCTGGACCTATTGTAGCAACAATAGCGCCCTTCCCTTCTTTTGTCGAACTCAATGAAAACTCTAACATTTTACTATTCTTTAATTTGTTGAGGATCAGGTAGAAAAAATTAGGATTTTTACACATTCAGTCCCCGAATGAAAAACGTTTTTTTAATTTAGAAAGAAATTGGGCAATTGGGCAATGAAGTATGGTTTTCGGTGACGATTTAAAAGGTGAATTATTTAACAAGATAGGAGCTTCTAGTGGCGATAATACTTTTGAAATGTTCAAACAGGCAAAGCAGGAACAAAAGGATGGTAACCACGGTAAAGCTAAGGAACTATATGAACAAATTATTACTCTTACAATAACTAGCACAGAACGTTTACTGAGCCAAAAACAGCATCGTTCAGCAGCAGAGCAATTTTTCATCCAATCCAAGGCCTATGAGATGCAAGATAAAACCCAGGAGAGAGATCTGGTGCTAGATAAAGTTGTTGAATCGTTACTTGCTGCCTCAAAAACAGCTATGGACTTTGGAGAAAACAACAGAGGAATTACTGCTTACACACTAGCGGGAATTGTTTGTTTAACTAAGGGCGATGAGGATCGAGCATTTCAAATCTATACTGAAGGACAAGAAATTGCCGATACCAAAGAAAATTCTGAATTACTGAAGAAGATATTATTTTCACTAGGTTATCTACTCGATGCTCTTCGAAATATTAACATGGCAGCCCTAACAGACGCTCAAAATTATATTGCTACGGATCTGCGACCCATGCTTTCAACATCAAAAATGACCGGTTTTGAAGAGCTATTGGACAGTATCATTGGTTTCGCAAGCAAAATTTTGGAAACACGAATTAAGCTTCCTAAAATTAGTATTACCTCGACCTACCCCAGAGACTTGCTCTTCAACACATCTTATGATATTGTTATTGAAATAGAAAATCTTGGTGAAGGAGATGCTAAAAATGTTTTGTACGAAATAGTAATTCCTGAGGATTTAGAGCTTTTACAGGGTGAAGTTAAAGAAACAATAGATACGATCGGTCCTCAGTCGAAAATCGAAAGGACTTTTACTGTCCGAATGATGACTGGAGATTCTTACGAAGAAAATCGAGAAATTACGGGTAGTTTAACTTTCATTGATATGCTAAACAATACCCGTCGACAAATACTTAGTCCAATCGACTTGGAGTTCAGGTCTGTCAGTAAATCATCCGAATTCACTGAAAAGATTGAAAAGATGATGTCAGATTATTTAGAAGTAGTTGCGGAAGGAACTCAGTTACCCAGTGAATTAACAAATGTAATCTCAAATCACAACGAAGCGATGAAAGGAAAACTGATGTCATCAATTCAGCAAGAACGGTTTGATAATACAGAATTTGGGATGGAGCTTCTCGGGTTGACTCTTGACATCGCAAAATTAATTCTCGGAACAAAAATCAATGAGTCAGATGTAGTATCAGGATTTACTTCGAAACTAGATGACAGAGCCAACGAAGTTACTCTTACATTAAATGCGGAAAAGGACAATGACCTAGCGAATCAGAAACAAGCACATGAAGCTGAACTCTCCAAATTGCGAGATGAGTTAAATACTGACAAACAATCGGAGCTTGACAAACAAAAAGAATGGTTTGACAAAGAAACTCAAAGAATTATCGATGAAAATAACCAGACCATAAATGAAATCCATGAGAAGAATATTGCCGATACTGAGGATGCGTTAAGGATCAAAGAGATGGATCTAAGCAAAAACTATGAAGGTCAGCTAGATGAACTCAGGAAAGAACATAATGAAGCATTACAGAAAATAAATAAATCGGCCGATAACAAGATTAAACAACACTTAGCAGATCTTGAAGGTAAATTAAAAGAATCGCATACTCGCGAAATCCAAAAGAAGAATGATGAAGTCGAATCTGCAATCCGGAGCATGCAAGAGGAACATCTCAAAGAATTGGACGAAAGCCAAAATCGACTAAGAACAGAATTGAATGATCGGCATAACAAAGAAGTCACCGAGCTCAAGGATCAATTAACTGAGCAGGAAACTCAGTTATCGGAAAGAGCCATTGACGATAAAGAAAGTGCTCTAAAGACGCTGGAAGCCAAACTAAACCATGAAAATGAGACCCAAAGGGATGAATTTGAAAGAAACTTTGCCATGCAATGGGAAAATAAAATTGAGGATGCGGTTATCGAGACGAAGCTTGAAGTTAAACAAGAATTGAATGCTAAAGACGAGGAGATTACTAAACTGCAAGAACGAGTTAACATGCTTGAAGATGCAAGGTAAGGCATTTACTCATAATCACGTGTCTTTAGAAAAGCTGGAAGGTAATCCTGCATAAGAGCGTGTAAAATAAGCGCAGGATCCTTTTTCCATTTCTTTCCAATCCAGTTATCATAATTTCGCATATTGTTGAAACCTTGTACGCCATATTTGTGCTGGAGTACCTCCTGAACATATGTATCGTAAATAGGATATTCGTAACGTCTCGAATGATAAGTCGTCAAGCAACGAGCAGTATAGTCACCAATCCCCTTAATTTCTTTTAATTTTGCTAAACCTCGTTTAAGAATGGGATAATACGCAAACGTCTCAATATTGACTAGATCCTCTTCTGTTAAGTTTGCCAAATACTTTGCTTTATAGCTTAACCCAATTTTCTTCCAATCTTCAACCTTCATATTTGCAATCACTTCATTAGTGGGAAATAGTCGAAGTTTTTTATCCCACGGAACCGCTTCGCCATATGTTTTGACGAAGTTCGTTGCCAATTCCAAGTATGAGAAAAAACTGGTGTTTTGTGAAATCATGGTCAAAATCACCACTTCGATTGCGTTAACATTCGCAAAGATCCTGAAACCTGGATTATTTCTCACAGCCAGATCTATCAACAGATCCTTTTTGGCTTCTCGTTTCAGAGCTTTCATTGTCTCATCTAGGCCAAGTTCATAGCGTAGAGTGTCGAGTATTCTATCCTCAACACTTGGATCATGTTTTTTATTTGATTCGATTATTACGTTTAATACCTTTGAGGGAGACTTGGTCTGCGTACATCTTGCAACATATAACTGATCATTAAATTTGAATACCCGAGTCCAATGATTTTCTTCATATGGTACATCGGCTATGACATACACTTTGGTGATGCTCAAATCAATAGTCAGTTTACTATTCAGATAAATTTCATTTGAATAGATTTTCTTGCGAGCCAGCTTTTTCAAACCCAATGAATTGATTATTCAAATCTTATTACAAGTATTTATTTTCACCTACACTTTTGGGTCAATTAAGAGGGATCTTGCCTAAAGTAAAATTTTTATCCTACATCAGACGAACGTCGGGAGTGGAAAGTTTCATTCTGGATGAGCCCGTGAATTCTGTGAGAGAGGCGTTGAACGTCATTGCTGACAAATATCCACAATTGAGAGAATTAATTCTTGATGATGTTCCTGAAGTTAGTTTCATTCTGGGTGGAAAGAACTTATTAATTCCGAGGGATTTGGATTTGCCTTTCACTGAAACTTTGACAATTGGACCAATTGTAGCCGGTGGTTAAATCTCGATCGATTCTAATATTTTCAGTTCCTCGACCCAAACATCGAAATTTTCAAGTTCTGGATAGTTTCTTGCATGTGATTGAAATTTCCGTGCCAACACAATAGTTTGTCGTAATTTCCATAATAATCTAGGACGATACCAACCTCTCACTGCTCTTCGTATCATCGATATCTTGGCTTCTGGATTTTGATTCATTAACATCAGATCATCACTCTGAAATATCCCTTTCTTCAGAAGAAAGTTAAAACTATCAAAACCTTGCGTCTTCCAAAATTTAACCAATGCAACACCCCATGAAAAACCCACTCCCCAGTCACTCCAGATGAATTTATTGTAAGCCCAAAGGTTCTTTTCGGAGACATCACCATCTTCAATAGCTTTTGTGGCTATTTTTCCAGCCTTAATTCCAGACATAATAGCGGGTCCATGACCTTCTCCGTTTATCGGGTTGGCTAACGCTGCAGCATCACCCGCGGTCATAAATCCATTATTAAGGCAACTTGCTAAAGGAAGACGTGCGGGTATTTGATCACCTTGACTCTTGATAATTTCTGCTTGTGGGTACCTCCTGTTTCTGATCTGTTCGTTCAAATCTCGGATATTAGATCCGACCTTATCAGGATACATCATGTAACCCAATCCAACATTTAATTCTCTCTCTCCTCGGCTAAAATACCAGTAATAACCCGGCATAACCGCTTCCATTTCTGGTTCGTATGCTATAAATCATCCGTTTTGATATTCATGTTTGTCTGGAAGCTTGATGATGTCTCTATATGCGATTAACATTTCATCTTTAGGTATTTTTTTCGGGAACCTGTTCTTTACATAATAATCAGGAAGCCTAGATCGGACTACACCTGATGAACCGGACGCATCAATGACAATTTTCGAGTTTATTTTAATGAGTTTTCCATTGACTGAACAAATTAAGCCAGTAAGAAAGTCATCAGTGACAATTGTTTCTCTTACTCTAGTTTCTGCCATTACCTTGATATTATCAAATTGTTTCAACGATTTTATCAGTTTCTGACCATACTCGAGACGATCAACTGTGGCATTCCCAGATGTTAGAATGAGCTGCGTCGTGGGTTCTTTGCCGATTAAAACTGATTGATCAACTAAAACGAGAAAATCTGGTTTAGGCAATCCGATATCTTGATAGGCTTTATCTGTATAAAGAGGAGAGAGAGCATCACCGCATACTTTATCACCGATTAGCTCATATTTCTTTCGGTCGATTAGAATTGTCTTTGTTCCCAATTTCCCCAAAGCAAAAGCACATGATACACCTGCAGGACCACCACCTACAATGAGTACATCAGTGTGATAAACATTATCAAAATTGTTCACAATCGCCTTGTGAAAATACAATTTTAATAATATTTTTTTCAAGGATATATTCTTTTCTCCCAAAGAATTTGAATTATTAAGATAAATTCCGATAGTTCCAACTTCAACAACTTTGACGTATATGCACTTAAAGAATGGTCGCCAAACGGTATGTTTTTTTTTAAGCTGATTAATCTACTCATAATGAGTAGCGGAGTAACCATTGTGGGAGCTGGAGTGACCAAGTTTGGCAAGCGAACCGATGTATCCTATCGGGATCTAATGGCAGAGGCAATCGTAGAAGCCATCAATTCAACAAATGGAGAAATTGAGCCCAAAGATATCGATGGACTCTATGTTGCTGCATCACAACCCGAACTTCTAGTTGATCAGGCACATGTTGGAAATCTTGCGGCACAAGTTGCAGGCATTACCCCCAATATCGTATCTCGGGTAGAAATGGCCTGTGCGAGTGGTTCAGCTGCAATGAGAAATGCTTGGGCAGCGAATAAATCAGGTTTGGCGGATACAATATTGCTTGTTGGACTTGAAAAAATGACCCATAATGCACGGGTTGCCTCAAGAGGTCTCTGCCTGGTACCGGATGTTGAAAATGAGGCCATCCATGGTATAACAGCGTATTCTGGTTTTGCTTTGGCAGCAAAAATGCATATGAAGGAGTATGGAACCACACGCGAGCAAATGTCCTCAGTTGCAGTCAAAAACCATTATAATGCCGCTAGAAACCCGAAAGCTCAGTTCCATGAGATGGGTGAGATTACGTTAGAGAAGGCGATAAATTCCAAAATGGTTTCTGAGCCTTTCAATTTATTTGATTGCTCACCCTTGACAGACGGGGCAAGTGCAGTAATTATAACCAGATCGGACTTGGCCAAAAATTATACTGACCAACCAATCCAGATTTTAGGTTCGGGTCAGAGCACCGAACCATCTATTGGTGTAAGCAACATGAAATCAATAACAGAGTGGCATGCCTTGAAACGAGCTGCAAAATCTGCTTATGAAATGGCGAATAAAACACCGAGTGATATTCAGGTTGCGGAAACTCACGATTGTTTTACAATTGCAGAAATAATCGAATACGAGGATCTTGGGTTTACCCCAAAAGGACAAGGTGGTAAATTTATTGAGGAGGGCGAATCTCATCTAGATGGATCCTTGCCCATAAATACTTCTGGAGGATTGAAAGCCAAAGGCCATCCAATTGGAGCCACTGGACTTGCTCAAATCACTGAAATTGTTAATCAATTACGTGGAAACGCTGGTAAACGACAAGTAGCAGATGTTAATGTTGGTTTAACCCACAATTTATCCGGATTTGCCACCCACCATGTAATTCATATTCTAGGTAATTAGTTTCGAGTGATTTGGTATAAACTATCTACTGAAAGTCCTTTTGGAGGCTCTAACTATCAAATCCTAAGGAGTAAAAATCAAGCCCATAGATCTCATCACGAAATTGATGCGCCCACAGTGGAAATTTAAGGAAGGTGAAGAAGATCTCATTATAATGCAAATTATCATTAATGGAGAGAACCTAGGTAGGAAAGTTACTTATCGTTATGATATGTTTGACCGTTACGATAAAAACTCAAACACATTATCCATGGCGCGTACTACCGGTTATACTTGCTCCATAGTTACTCGCCTCGTTGCCACAGTTGTTTATAATAGGAAAGGGATCTCTCCACCTGAGTATATAGGACAAAATACCACATGCCACACTACACTCTTGAAAGAACTGAAGAAAAGAAATGTGACTATAACAGAAACCATAGGAGAGCTGTAAGACACCAACACCAAGCTGATGATCATGGACAACTCATCCAAGATTTTGAATCTATCTTTATCCTCAGATTCTTGAGAGGAATTCACTCAAGGTGCTTGCAACACATTTCAATAAAGGCATGTGGAATACAGGAGGTTTCTAGTGATGATTTACTGGGTTTCTTAATTTGAGGGTAATTGGTCTAGCTGCTAATCCTAT
>JACZSS010000454.1 GCA_022574115.1 Candidatus Heimdallarchaeota archaeon
ATGAGGTCGCACCTTGTTACAGAAATTCATCCATGAATCGAACGTATCTCGTAGTTCTGAGATGTTATAGATGAATACGAGATCTCGGCATTCCTTCTGTAAGCTTTGTTGCATTCTCTCCACTTTACCGCAAAAGCTAGATAATCGATCGATAAATAATTATATAGTGTAATTCATTCCTTTACCTAGAATCAGATGGGTTTAAATAAAAAAATTGCGGATTAGGGATAATTCATTTGAAAATTGAAAAATTCAGTTCATAAAAAATGGATGGAGAAATTATATGAGGATAAAATTAAGAATTACAATTCACATTCTTGTGCTAGCTATATTGGTTTTGGGATCATCTGGTCTTACATTTCAATCATCCGATAGTGCGGTTCCGAGTTCTTCTTTGACCAGTACTGAAATTCAAAACTCTTCAATGACCAATAGTCGAGTTCAGAACTTGTCTATAAATGAAAATGACGTTAATTACAAAGAAGGAGACAAGGAAAAGCTACCCCAAAATCATGACAATGATGGAGCCAATCCATCAAACCAGATACAACTTCAAGCATTTGTTCCAGATTGGGAGCTATTGTCCTCCACCGGCGGTCCTGAAGCAAGACGGTCCAGCCCGCTGGTTTATGACTCTACGAATCGTAAGACAATTTTATTCAGTGGAGAAGGAGCAGATGCGGATACATGGGCGTATGATCAACCTTCGAATACTTGGACGGAAGTAACTCCTCTATCTTCTCCAAGTCAGAGATATGGACACAGAATGGTATTTGATCCTGTTACTGAAAAGGTGATTATGTTTGGCGGATTCGCTGGAAGTACTACCGTTGCAGAAACTTGGATCTATGATTACACCGCAAATAGTTGGACACAGGTTACTCCCTTAGTATCTCCCTCTGCAAGGCAGGCTCACAACATGGTCTATGATACAATTAACCAAGTAGTCTTGATGCATGGTGGAAGCGGTTCAACAGATACCTGGGTTTACGTCCCGGCTGCCAATACATGGACTAACTTAGCTCCAGTGACAAATCCTGGAACCAAAGAGGGAGCTTATTATTCCTTTGATCGAGGTAGCGGGAGATTTATCATTGGAGGAGAACCTTCAACTCCTGCCCAAGATTTTTTTACATGGGCGTATGATTACTCGACGAATACATGGAATGATCTAAATTCTGCAGATGAACCAACAATTCGTCTAGGTTATGGTCGTGCAATGGTGTATGACCCCGTTCTTCAAAAGTCAATTCTGTTTGGTGGTGAAGACAAGTTCGCTTATGAGGATACCACTTGGACATTTGATGACATATCAAATTTATGGAGTTTCATCTCTACGACTAATTCTCCGGGTGCCCGTAGGCGACTTGGAATGTCGTACGATTCGTATGCTCAAGTAATAATTTTGTTTGGAGGTGAAGCTCCTAGTGGGTATAAGGCGGATACGTGGCAATATACACCTCACGAATTCGCTGATCCGTCATTAGATTGGGAGCAAGTATCACCGACAGGCGCGCCTGAAGCAAGACGGTTAAGCCCAGTAGTTTACGATTCGGTGCATCGCAAAACAATTTTGTTTAGTGGAGATGGGGCAGATGCGGATACGTGGGTGTACGATCAACCTACTAATACTTGGACCGAAGTAACTCCTCCATCCTCTCCAAGTCAGAGATTGGGACATAGAATGGTATTTGATCCGGTTACTGAAAAGGTGATTATGTTTGGTGGAACCAGTGGTGGATCAGAAACTTGGATCTACGATTATGTTACGAATACTTGGACGCAAGTTACTCCTCTTAGTTCTCCCTCTGCAAGATATTTTCACAGCATGGTTTATGATACTGTTAACCAAGTTGTATTGATGTATGGAGGATATCCAGCCCAAGCAGAAACCTGGGCTTATGACCCAGTTGATAATACATGGAGGAATTTAGCTCCAGCGACAAATTCTGGATCTAGAGAAGGAGCATATTATTCATTTGATGATACTAACGCAAGATTTATTATTTTTGGTGGATATTCAGCAGGAAGTGCTGTTGCAGATACATGGGGTTATCATTATATGTCAAATACTTGGACTGATCTGAATTCGGCAAATGAGCCATCTGCGCGTCAAGGTTATGGTAGCGCAATGGTCTATGACCCTGATCTTCAAAAATCAATACTTTTTGGTGGTTACACCACTCTACCACTTGACGAGACCTGGACATTTGATTACAGCTCAAATTCATGGACTCAACTCGCTCCATCTACGGCTCCAAGTGTCCGTTGGCAACATGGAATCGCGTACGATTCTGATGCGGAACTAATCATTTTGTTTGGAGGTTATGATACCATTTCCAAGGGTGATACATGGCTATATACGCCTCATGAAATTCCACCAGACAGTACTCCTCCAGTTTTAGATATGCCAGGAGATGTAAGTTATATTGAAGGTAGCGCAGGAAATTCAATCACTTGGATTGCCACTGATACAAAGCCCGATTCTTATTCAATAACTCTAAACAGTATTCAAGTCGCAAGTGGTATTTGGCATAATGCTTCATCTATAACATACAATGTTGATGGATTAGCGGCAGGGGCTTATATATTTCAAATTAATGTTACAGATCTAAGTGACAACTCTGCAACCGATATAATCCAAGTCACTGTTGTCGATGTCACTGATCCCACGATTACTCCATCAGGAGATATTACAATTTCTGAAAGCTCCAATGGGAACTCCATTTCTTGGCTACCAGTTGATGCCAACCCGACAACCTACGATTTATTTCTGGATGGATCTCCACTAGTTCAGGGAGTTGGATGGACTTCAGGAATCACCATAACTCGAAATGTTGATGGCTTGAGTTTAGGTACTCATGTCTATACGTTGATCGTATACGATGATGGTGGTAACAGCGCAACCGCATCGATAACAGTCACTGTTGTTGATGGAAGTATTCCTATCATTACTTCATCAGGAGACATTGCCATCTCTGAGGGTTCCACTGGTAATTCCATTTCATGGATACCGACTGATGCTAATCCGACAATCTATGATTTATTCCTCGATGGATCACCATTGGTTCAGGGAGTTGCCTGGACGTCAGGAATTCAGATTACTCGAAATGTTGATGGATTGAGTTTAGGTGCTCATATCTATACGCTAACAGTCTATGATGATGGTGGTAATAGTGCCAGTGAATCAATAACAGTCACAGTGGTTGATGGCACAAATCCCACAATTACTTCATCAGGAGACATTAGCATCTCTGCAGGCTCCACTGGCAACTCGATTTCTTGGAAACCAGTTGATACCAACCCGACAACCTATGATTTGTTCCTTGATGGATCTCCATTGATTCAGGGAGTTGCGTGGATATCAGGAGTCCCAATAACTCGAAATGTTGATGGATTGAGTCTAGGTGCTCATATCTATACGCTAACAGTCTATGATGATGGTGGTAATAGTGCCAGTGAATCAATAACAGT
>JACZSS010000455.1 GCA_022574115.1 Candidatus Heimdallarchaeota archaeon
GAGGTTGATATTAGTGCACTTGAAAGTCTTAGAAACGAGTTGAAACCTTTGATGGAAGAGAAGGGAATTAAAATTTCATATCCAGCCTTAATTATGAAATGTATGGTGCCGGCATTAAAAAAATATCCTCTTCTCAACTCGATGCTCGATGAGGAAAAACAAGAGATCGTTATTAAGGATTATTTCAATATTGGACTTTCAGTTGAAACTGATGAGGGTCTCGTCGTCCCAGTTGTCAAGAATGTGGAACAAAAATCAATTTGGCACATTTCAGAAGATATAACTGGAATTGCGGAACGTGCAAGAAACGGAAAAATGTCAATGGATGATATTACAGGTGGAACCATTACGATTACCTCCATTGGAAATATTGGGGGAGTTATGGCTACACCGATAATTAAACCACCTGAAGTTGCAATCCTTGGAATATTTAAAGCCAAACTAAAGCCGGTTGTGATCGAGAAGAATGGAGGAGCTCAAATTGAAATCCGTAAAATGATGTTCCTCTGTCTTAGTCTTGATCACCGTATTGTTGACGGAGCGGTCGGTGCGCGATTCATGAACGAGTTAATCAGGTACATTCAAAACCCTGCATTGGTTTGGATGGAAGAGGAGAATCAGTATTAGGTGGTCTGAATGGCAAAATCAGCTGATGTCGTGATCATTGGAGCAGGTCCTGGAGGCTATCCTGCAGCTATTCGAGCAGCACAATTAGGCAAAAAAGTGGTGTTGATTGAGAAGGGTACACTAGGTGGAGAGTGCCTGAACTGGGGATGTATACCATCTAAGGCATTGATCACCGCCGCAAGTTTTTATCATAAATTAAACAACGGGGCTGAGGAGATGGGAATTTCAGTATCAGGGGCAACAATCGACATTACCAAGTTAATGGCGTGGAAACAAGCTATCCAGGATAAGTTAATCGATGGAATTAAGGTGTTGCTCAAGACAAATAAAGTCGAAACTATTATTGGATCCGCGTCATTTAACGGTAAATCACAAATTGAAGTTGATTTAGACAAGAAGAAAAAAAAGGAAACCATAAATTTCAAGAGTGCGATTGTCGCAACAGGTGCAGAATTTATATCTTTACCAGAATTTGAGCTTGATGAAATAGATATTCTTTCTGCCAAAGGTGCCTTGAGTCTAGATCATATTCCGGAAGAACTGGTATGCATAGGAGGTGGAATCGTAGGTCTCGAACTAGGTACAGTCTTTGCAAAACTTGGATCTAAAGTTAAGGTCATTGAATTACTTCCAAACTTGATGACCGGTGTTACTAAAAGACTTGTGAGCGTAGTTGAACGCAAACTCAAAGAACTTGGCATTGAAGTTTACAAGGAAGCTAAAGCGACTAAAATGGTCAAAAAGGCGGGTAAGCTGTATTTGACCGTTGAAACAAAAACTGAGACAAAGACCATTACAGGCAATAAAATTCTACTCTCGATCGGTAAACGGGCGTTAACTAGCAATATTGGATTGGAGAAGGCAGGTGTGAACACTGGGAAGGGTGGATTTATTTCTGTCAATACCAGACAACAGACAAATGTATCTAACATCTATGCCGTCGGAGACTGTACAGGACAGCCATTTTTGGCTCACAGGGCGACTAAACAAGGTATAGTTGCTGCTGAGGTCATCGCAGGAAAAACGTCTGAAGCAGACTTCAAAGCAATGCCGGGAGCAATCTTCACAGATCCGGAAATTGCTTATGCTGGATTATCAGAGGCTGAAGCTAAAAAAATTGGATTTGACGTCAGGATAGGTCAGGCATCATTTGCTGCATCTGGAAGAGCGATGACCCAACTTGCTGATTCTGGGTTTGTCAAGGTAATAAGTGATGATAAAACTGGAGTTATATTAGGTATTGAAATCGTAGGCCCTCATGCTTCTGATCTGATTAGTGAAGCTGCATTAGCGCTAGAAATGGGAGCAACAGTTGAAGATCTTGGATTTACAGTCCATCCGCATCCTACTTTACCAGAAATGGTTATGGAAGCTGCCGAAGCAATCGAAGGCAAGGCGATACACGTCCCCAACACCAGAAAACGAAAAATTTAGAAACTTACTTTTTTCTTTTACCATCAAAAATCCATCTTTTCTGTCTATACAACTCATGTTCCAAGTTGCGAGCTAGTGTAATTTCAGAATTTTCTAACTCGGTTTCAATTATTGGATACGAATATTCTCGAGAGAATGATGTTTTCAGCATATTCTTGAATTCGACATAATCAAAGTCAAGTAGGTTAGTTGTTGGATAGTATCTGCTATTGCTACTCTCAACTGGTTCGAACTCCCTTGCAAGTAAACAGTTCGTCATATGATTAAGATCTGTATTGTGGAGTAGAGTTAGATGATGAAGAAACCAGTTCTTTGTTAAATAGTTTGCTGATCCAGAAATCTTCTTCCCATCATGAAGAATATTAGATCCATTATCGATTCCTAATTTTTCATACCCTAGGTTTTCAAGTACCAGCAAATTAAAACGTGTCAAGCCCTCAGAAGCCGTCAACACGTCATTTTTGGGGGAAAATAATTTTAATGGTCCATAAAAGCTAATATTAAGGTTACCAGGATCTTGGTAAACCGTTCCACCCCCCGAAATTCGCCTCACGACATCGATATCTTGTTCTTGACAATCGCCTAAATTTCTGTTAATTGATTTTGTGAATGTAAATACCAATATGTACTAGTCACACCAATTCCAATTCCTAATCCTGAAAAGAATAACCAATAATCCATTAGTTCCCCACCTTTATGCTAGAATGTTGTTCATCGTAATCATCTTTCAAAAAATATCTCATTTTTTCTTCCATGTTAAGTTGACATATCCATGTCCAAACATGAGCATCTTTTTTATAATGTTCCAAACTCAATTCTCTGTCACCTTTATGCCGAAGTGTGTTGAAATTAAATATTCCATTATGTTATAACCTTAACTAAAATAGTATCATATTCATGAAACATACAAAAACACTTACATGGTTTACCATCACACTCCCAAAAAAATAAGTTTCCATTAAGTCTATTATGCTTACATTTTTTTTTAAAGAAGTTAGGGCTGCTCCAATATTAATGGTTGAAGTGGTTTTTCCTGCTCCACCTTCAATTTGTTTTGTTATCATTTTGGTAGAATACAATTGTTTGAGAAATTCTGAATTAACGCTTCCACGAATTTTAAACCAAATGATATTTCCATCTTTAAAGTAGAACTCCTTATCATTTGGAACCACATAAACCTTTCCTAAAGTTCCAACTCCAGTTACTAACATATCTCCAATTTTAGGAACACCATGTAATCTTTTAAACGAATGATACATTTCTTTTGTAATAAAGAGTTCATTATCGACTGAACCCTTTTCACTAAGAACAGCAAGTTCCCTTGCTCTGTAAAAAGGGATTCCACTTGTTTTCCAGTCCATCTGAAAAACTCTTTTGCT
>JACZSS010000015.1 GCA_022574115.1 Candidatus Heimdallarchaeota archaeon
AAATCACCCACAGCAATTCAGGATTATTTCAATTATGAGAAACATCGAGCCTTGGTAGAAATTATCAAGTCAATTATTGTAATAGTTGACAAAGAAATTTGTGATGAAAACAAATTCGAGGAAGTTAGAAAATTAACCAATGCGATTCACACAATTGCTGTGACCTTCAAAGAAGCGTATTATGCTCTCAGAAGTGTTATTGTGGAAGAAATGAAACTCATGATTGATTTTGTCAACCTTCCAGATCCACCGCCTGTTTAGGCAAAACAAGCCTTTTCGACATAGTTTTATTTGAATTGTAGCTGTAGCTTTCTTGATTTTTTGTATTTTATTGTTTAAATAGCCTAATTGACGTTGTTTTACCCTAATTTGTTAGGCTGAAAGCGTGTTAATTAGTGGTTTGCAGGTTGTTTTGATCGACCTTCCCCATCGGAGGGAGAAAATAACATATACAACTTAGATGATCAATATTGTTCCTCTCAAACCGACCAACTCTATTCTATATCTTCACACTTAAGTAGATGGCCTCCAACCTTTTAGTGATGCGTGCGATTTCTATATTTCATAAGAAATATCGCTGGATGGATGATCATCAAGAAATGAGTGATCTTATTTTAGCGTCTGGACATAGTGAAATAACGTCGCTTTCCTTCAAGAAGATTCAGAACAAGAACTATCTCCCTCAAACCAAGATGGAGCAATTAAAAGACCTTTTAGAGCAATATCAAGTTAATACAATTATTTTTAATGAAGCGCTTTCAGTAAAACATGTACAGAAATTGGTTCAAGGTCTCGAGAGAGATGATATCATCATACTTGATAAACCAATGTTAATTCTGCAAATATTCGCATTGAAGGCAAACTCTAAGGAAATTCAGCTGCAAATCAAACTTGCAGAAATCAAATACGTAATTCCTAGAATGCGTCAGGAACTTGGGGTGACTTTACATACGGACAAACAGGCTCGAGAACGCGGGACTGGAGAATCTTTAGCAGACATAATGAAATCTGATTTTAAGTCGAGGATTTCAGACATGGAAAAACAACTCGAAGCATTCCAGAACGCATCAGCTCATGTATCTCGAGTATTAACATTCCCAGTTCTCGGTTTTTATTCGGTTGGAAAAACTACACTCTTCAATATTCTAACGGGAAGCAGCAGAGAAACTGATAGTCAAGCATTCACAACTATGTTTCTGAAATCTTCTTGGAGCAAACTTCTGGGGTTTCCGGTGGAAATAGTTGATACAGTTGGAATAGTAGATTTACCTGCAATGATAATTGACTCTTTTTCAATGATGTTACGGAGGATATTTTCATCACCACATTTGATTATCTGTGCTGACACAGCAATGGATCTTCAATTCTTCACAGACCAATTGGATGGATTGGCAAACTACTACAGCAAATTTGCTCATAGTGGTTTGAAATACCGTATATTGTTTGTACTTACCAAGTGCGATAATCTTAGTGAACTGAAGTTTAATGAATATCGCCAACTTCTGACCAATTTAATCATGCAAGGTAAGTTTCCCTGCGAACAGTTCGAAATTATGGGAGCTCGTTCCGATCGACCAAAGTACGTCCAACAAACCTTTGTAGCAAAAATAGAAAAACTGCTGGAAGGAGAGCTTTTGGAACTTGACTTTTTAGACCTTACGCCATCTGAATCGAGTAAAATCCACGATTTCGCAAATGTGAGATCAGAAGTCTGGGTTGGGGATACCGCGTCAATTAAATCGATTATTCCAATTCAAACCTTCAATGAACATTTAGCAGCGTTACAAACGAAGCTGGATCCAAAATGCTACAGGCGCTGGGAAATACTAAGAGATGAGCTAAACCGGTCGGAATCGCCGAATTATTTCGAAGGATCAATTGAGGATCCCGTTATCAAATCAGATCCTGACTCCTAAAAAGGAGTACTGGACTAATCGATCAGCTTAGCATCCCTAGGAATCGAATTTACAGCCCACTCTAGATTCCAGCGAGTCTATGGGATTTATATAATATCAGTCAAGTAATGGATTTGTATAGCTACAAAGTGTTCACGAATTAATGAAATCTCAATTAGGAACAAAACAACTGGCTTTATAGTGGTTTTGAAGATTTGCTCGCGCAATCCTTATTTGTCGGGTTTCCAATTTCGTGAAAACTTTAAATAATATAGTCGAGTTATATAATCATAGAATACCATATGACTATATAACAGTGGATGATTATGATGTTACAGGTTCCAATAACAAACAACTTGCAGAATTATACATCTGCAGGCCGAGATCAAATTAAATCTTTTAATAGTAAATGTATCGAATCGAATGTTGGGAGAGGATCGGGATGGAGTTAATGGATCAGATATTGAGTTTGGTTCAAATTGAACCTGGTTTCACAATTGATACATTAGACAACTTAATTCAGAAATTGCTAAGCAAATCATATAAAACTGAAATTTCAGACTACATTGGTGACGGAACCTTAGTTATAGTTAATAATGGTCGATTAATAGGATCGAGATCCTCACCCTCTCGTTCATTTGATGAACTCGAATTAACCGATCTGGTACTTTTAGGGTATTTGAAACTTAAAGGATTTGAGAATATTGAATTTTTAAGTCAAAAAATTGGGCTTGAAAATCGAGACATTTTCTATTCATTAGCTAAATTATCAACAATTGATGAAATCAAACTTAATTTTGAGATCCAGAAAAACAAAACTAACCTAGTTTATTTCGTCTTTTTATCACGATTATCGATTTCTCTGAATATTATGAAGGATCAAGTTTTGGGATTCAAAAAGAAAAAAGGCATTCTATCCCAGCAGATTGCTAATCTACAACTAAAAACACGACTACAGCTTATTGCTGCATCTTTAGTTCTACTTCGTGAAACTACTGTACAAGAATTATCTGAAAAATACTTACCAAGTCGTTTCACCAAATTTGAGAATGGTATCGATTGCAAATTAGGTTTGTTAAATCTCATCTCATTAATTGCTTTGGATCAATCGATTCATATTCAGATTGTGGATGACCAATTAATCTATGTAGTGGACTATGAAGTGTTTGAAGACATTAGTATTCAAAACATTAAGGGTTACGAATGGGTGATTTACGACGAAATTTTGGGATTGTTATCTTCAAAAAACCAGATCAACTTTAGTGAGATTCTATTTTCACTAGAAAAAACAAGCCCGATCAAAATCAACAATAATGACGTTATGCTTATCCTATCGAATTTGGTATTGTCGGGTAAAATCCGCGGGTCAATAATCAATAAGCAAACAATTTTTATCGATGAGGTCAATGCCCCTGAAACCAAAGATTCTATTGGATTAAACAAGATTGAGCGTATGCTTCTGGGGTACCTTATTTCTGAAAAAGTTCCGAAGCTCAGTAACGTTGCAAAGATTCTCAATACGGATGTATCAAGCATAGAAAGCCAGTTAATGAGACTCCGGGCGATTGTTGGATTAAAGTATGAAATTAGTCGATCAAATCACCTATTAATTTCAAAAATGCCTATATTACCTCCACTGACAAATCCGTCTTATTTACCTCGCAGAGAAAAAATCGTATTTGGACATCTAAGTCATATGAAGAAAGCTAGTTTGGCTCAGTTATCATATCTGACTAATGTTCTTGAAAATAAATTAATCCAGATTCTGTATGAACTTGTAGGATATGGACTATTTACACTTTCGATAGAGCGTAAAAACTACGCAGTTCTTGATTATTCGGAGAAACCTCAACAGGCTGTAAGAAAACCGATTCTTCAAAATGATTTGTCATTGGAATCTAAATTATTACAAAACATACCTGAAAGTGGGGAAAATACGGTGGAAGAATGGGCATACCTACTTTCAGTATCTGAAGAAGAAGTTGTTCAATCAATTGGACTTTTGATTGCCGACAAAAAAGTCAAGATAAAATCATTCGATAATAGTGTATTCATTTTTGAGGATGAATTATTAGCCAGTCTTAAAGAGCTTAAATGTAATAATTGCGGCAAATTAGTACAAAGTAGCGAGATGTTTTGTGATGATTGTGGAACGATGCTGACTCTTTGTTTGATTTGCAAGAGTAAAATTTATGTTGGCGACTCAGAAGTAAAGTGCCCCAATTGTCTACAATCCGGACACGAAGCTCATTTCCAAACTTGGATCCAAATGCGGCCAGAATGTCCTGCCTGTAGACGTCATCTAGATTTAACCAATCTAATATTAGTTAAGGAGTGATAAAATGTCGACAAGTACAACCTGTCAAGAATGTGGAAGGGTATATAACAAACCCATTAACTTTTGTTTAAGTTGTGGGACGAAGATGGGCGAAGGATCTGCTTCAGTGCAAAAACAAAAGCAATCGACCGGAACTTCACCAACCCAAGTTTCTCCAGCAGCAGTAACGACTCAAACTACAACGTGTCAACATTGCGGCAGAGAATATACAGACCCAGTAAAGTTTTGTTTGACTTGCGGCCATAAGATGGGAGATTTACCTACGGAAGGATTTAAACAAACCCGTTTCAGGCCAACTGAAGAGGTCCGGGTTGCAAGAAAAACACCTCAACAGGTGACAATGCATTATTTTCGGGACATCACAGCCGTACTATGGGTATTCGTACTCGGTTCACTATTAGTTCTAGTTTTCTACGAATTTTGGTGGGTAACCACCATCATATTAGTCGTGATTTATACATGGAAGAATCAGAGCGAAATAAATATCGAATACCCAAGGTCGTCTCCTAGATCAAATTCCCCTATTATTAGTGGCATGATACTAGCATTTCTAACACTTTTTACATTTTTTGATTATTTTGCATTCACATTTGCAATCATGTTTGTCCTGATTGTTATCGCAGTGGTTCTTTATCAATTCATTCCTCCAAAATATATTATCGATAGATATTATAAATCACAGCCTCAAGGTGGCTATTTGATTGTTGGAACAGTTCTGTACCTGGTCTTTTTATTTCAAAATCTGCCGGTTGCGTATTTTATCTATATTATTTTTGTGGCATTACAAATCAACGAGTACCACTCCAAATTCGACTTAGAACTCGGGGAAGCGGCATTACGAGAGACGGCATCACAAGCAACTCTCGATCTCCCGGTGCAGCCATATTTGATTCCTGCAACTTATCATGAACAAGTTGGTCAACGGGTACCCGATCTGAGTTTGTCGATTTTAACGCAAAATGTTGAAGCTTTAGATCATGAAGTTACGGAGCAAATCAGGAGTCTGCATGCAGTCGTTGACAGCTATCAAAATATTAATGCAGAATATGAAGAGGTCATTCCAAAAATTCAGGAAGAACTGGATGAAATATTAAAAGAGGGTGATGAGAAAGCAAACAATCCTGAGTATTTAGACGGGCTCAATAATTCGATCACACGTTTAATTCAAAACCATGAAAACTTGGATCAAAGATTCAATGAAATGCTCGAAACCACCCCGGCTAAAATTGAGAAAATTCAAGTAAGAGTAGAGCACCTCAATGATACTATTAAGGATTTACAGAAAGAGACTAGTAAAAAAATCAATGAGGCAGCGGTGATTGATTTTGGGATTCACTATGGGAAACTTCAGGATTTACAAACTAGCTTAGTAACTCATTATCAGCTAATTATTACTAAACTAGAAGAACAACGTAAAATGGCTTATGAAGCCCGAATGACCCAAATTACAGCTAGGGAAATTGCAGAAGCCGAAAGACAAACGGTCAAATCATTCCAACTCAGAGGGCTTGCCTCTGAAAAAATTGTCAGCAATCTTTTCGCATACATCGGAGTTGCGTTTTTAATCTTCGGTTTTATTGCTGCGATGACGTTTTCATATATTAACTTCATTAGGCCTATTTTCCCGAGTAATGTCGAAACCTCCACCGCCTTGATTGGTGTTAGTCTCCTCTACCTGTTAGCAGCCATCGTTTCAACAGTACCTGTGTTTATTCTTTCTAAGTTTAACATACGGGCCAAAATTATTCCAAGAATATTTATTTCTGTCGGGATTCTACTTGTTCAACTTACCACATCCGTGCAAACTCTGTATTTTGATAATTTAGATGATTTAAATACTGGTTTTCCATTAATTGGATTCGGATTGGGAGTTCTATTTTTTGCTTTAGCGTATCGACTAACCAGTCAGGCTATCGGATTCTTTGCTAGTGAATTTATGATTGGGATGATATATATTAGTTCATCGGGAGAACTGTTTCCAGGCGGACAACAAATTGCTGCACTCGGTGTTTCAATAATGTTCTTAGTTTTCTTTGCCATGACAATTTTTCTCATGCTAAGAAAACAAGTTTGGTTACCACTTGCGCTCTACGACTTTTTCGCTCCGGCTACATTCCTTCTTAGTGCGGTCAATGGAGACATATTGCTACCAGAATTCTTAGCCTTAATTGTAGCATCAACTAATGTTTTTTTGATGATCAAGGATAAATTTCCAACACCAAAACCATTTTCACACTTTATCACAACTGTTTCATTAATCTATCCTAATATTCTGGCCTACTATTTCATATTCGTATTCAAAGAAGATATCGATACGACGACTCTGGGATCATTTTACATTACTACGCTGTTCATGGGTTTCTTCGCGCTCTATTGGATTTACATATTATTTGAAGAGGAATTGTATTTTTCATTTAAAATACCAGTTTCATTGAGCCTGAAAGGAGCTCAAATGATTCTCAAGGAATTTCATAGAAGGTTAAATTGGCTGATGCTGTCAAGTTTAGTAATCTTATTCGTTGTTGCCATTAGGCTGCTCCAAAGAGACGCAAACCTGGCAGTTCTCATGATGGGAGTTCTTATGGCTTTCTTTGCAATCATTGGTATCATAAAAAATCTTGAAAGGTTAGTCTCAAATAGTACAATTCTCATGATCGTAGAAGCTGAATTCTTCTATGTTGCGGCTATATTTGGTGAAGGTGACAGTGGTGGCCCCTTTCCGCCAATTTCAGCAATCTTCCTTTTATCCTTTACAAGTCTTCTGTACGTACTGAATAAATATCAGCCAACACTGAACGTATTCACCAATAAGATTTCTGCTGATAAAGTAGCAATTTTTGTCGTTCTAGCGGCTTCATTCAATTATTTCATGGCAGCTCAGAGTAAAAAATTTGACACGCTCGTGATTTTAATCGCCGTTATCCAATTTATTTTACTGTTTGAGATTGCGAGCAGAATCGAAAACAAAAATCGCATTAATGCTAACATACTGTATCTGATAGTATTAGGTTTGGCGTTAATATTCTTTGGCTCTGGGTTAAGTCATAGAGGACCAAACTCATTTCTTCCGCAAGATACATTGTCATCTGACCTTGGGGAACATGTACTAATCAACCTGCCTTTTGTGATTTTAATCAGTTATATCTATTATGTAGCCTTGACGGGGAGAGAATTTCTCCTCGATGAGGTTCGAGATCAACAAAAACTCAAATCTGGGTTATTGGGAAGGTTGACATCTGGCAACACAATACATGTTATGGCGATTTTATTAAATTTACTTCCCTATCTAATAATTTCATACGGTTTTGCCTATTTCTATAAACCCGCTGAACATCAAGGTGCAATGTTTGCATATTTAGCACTTTATTTTATATCATTACCAGTCTTAATTATCATCTCTAGGAAAAGAAGATCTGAAACATTTAATGTTGTTTCGAGTCTTGCGGGTTATTACATGTTTCTGACCGCATTCATAGTTCTGGGCGCAGCCCAAGAAGTTTACAAGGCCATCACTGGTGTTGCTGATAATCCAGATGCGAAAAGACCCGATACAATAATTCCATTAGAATTGGCGATTTTCTACTTTACCCTCTTATTACTAGTTACAATTGCTTGGACGATTTACCTAAGCCGGGATGAAGATAAGAATTCGACGAACAAAAGAATGAAAACACAGAACACGAGCTCAGGAGGGACTACGCCTTGACTAACGTGAAACAACCTAAAAACGATAGACCCCTAACTTTTGATAAGAGCACGGAATTCAATCTCCATCGATTTCGGGAAACACTGCTCATAGTCATACATTTTGTAATAGCCTTGATAAATGTCACAATTTACCCATTGCACTTTTTTGACGACCAAGAAATACTCATTTCTGGAAGCATGATTGCGGTATCTCTGGCCTCCATATTTTACTTATTCATCATCGATACAGTAAATAATACGTCGATTACAACCCTGACGATCCTAATCCAGTTTAATGTTTTATTAGCAGCGTGGACCTTGGAAATACCATTTTATTTCTTAATTAGCTCACTGTTGGTGTATGGTACAGCAGCGTTAACTGTTAGACAAAGGTCTGGACATTTCACCTCTGAAACCGTTACTTATGTGCTTACGGGGATATTAGCAAGTAATTTTATTTACTGGTACTTTTTATCTCCTGAAGCTACTATCTATTATGTATTTGAATTATTAGCATCAGAAATATTAATTGGATTTCTTTTGCTGTTGAATGTAAAGAATGTCGCGTGGCAATATTTTTATACAATTCCCTTTATTCAGATCCTCTTGCTACTACCTAAAGTTTCAGAGATGAAGTCGAACTTAGGCACAGAGAACCTAGCCCAATATTTCATAGATTTTCAACTTGTAATTTTTGCATTCTTCATGTTAACAATTTATTTATTTTATCGCAGATTAAACCTCTCGGCGGTATTTGATGAATTTTACCGTGTCTTAACTGCCTTAATAGTTCTTCTGGGAATTAGTCTATTCGTTCTTAATGAAGATTTGACAGACATATTACCATCAGAGAATTATTCGTTAACCATAATGTCCATCATTTTCGTCTTGTATATCACCCTTCCATTTATCGATTCATTATTGAGTGGAGAAAACTTGACCACAAAATCTGAGGCTGCAGCCTTAGGTTTGGGAGTCACTAATCTATTCACATTTTTGAATATTGTCTCTGATGTTGAAATTGTTTCTTACATGGATCATGGACTCCTAATGTATGCTATGTTAATGGTGTCATTGTATTTTGCTAGATCGGAGAATGAATACATCGGGGGGATTTCAATTTGGCAATTATTGCTATTGCTTCAATTCCAATACATGGGATCAATCTATAATAACACGGTACAAGTGATCGGATTTCTCACACTTGTTATTCTTAAATCCTATACGATCAGTAGACTAAAAACTGACTCTGATCTCGGATATTATAATATTATTGGAATTTATGGGTTCATCATTATCTCGTCGATCAATCAATTTATTAGAGGTGGGAATGAAATGTCACTTTCAATTCTTCTGATAGGTGGATCAATTCTCTGGTTTACTAGGTTAGTTAGTAATAATGGCCATATGCTGGCTGTAATCAAATATGCTCAGGCAATTACATTTTTCTTATTGGCATTCAATAATGGCCGGAAGGAATTATTTTCGTCTATTTCGGGATTTGAAAACTATGATCTTGGACTCATTGGATATGCCATCTTTTTGATCCTAGTCACGATTCTGGAAAAACAGGATGAAAGTTCAGTTCTCGATACTTCATATGTCTCACAGGGTTTGGTGATTATGCTTATCCTCTTTAAAGGCATTCTTGATTTGCCAGTCTTGCTACCAATGATCAGTTTGATAGCGATCCCAACTCTGATCATTGCAAAGAAACTAAGTGGTGTAGAATATGAGCGGATAATTTCAATCCATGCGCTTACATTAGCGGTAACGTCTGTAACTGGGTACTACAATGACGGTTTCCTAGGTTTCAAGATGTCATTGGTGATGATGAGTTATATTTTGGGACAACTTATACCCAATATCATAGGTTTAGTTAAGCCCGAAGCCTATCGAATGAAATTACTGCAATATAGTAACATCGGACTCATGTCAGTATTTACTTTACATAGAGTTTGGAATCCAATTTCAAATGTACCACATCCACTAGTTATATTTTTGGTAATTGCAATTTTTATTTTCTCTAACCCACTTGTATCTAGGGGTCAAGAAGATTTAACCCAATTCATTTCCTTACTAGGTAATATTGGTTTGTTTTCAATTACCAAAAAATACAGTTCTTTGAGAATTCCGTCAATCCCTGGATTAGTGGATTTTGATCTAGCTTTTCCAATTACATTGACTGCGGTCTTGATAATATTGTTGGGAGCTAGTGTTATTTTCTTCAAATACTATCAGACTTCAAATGAATCGCTACATCTGTACGTAAATTCGATTATTGGATTTGTAATAATAATCTCTGTCTTGCAACTAATTGCTGAGTCGATCGATCGTTCCTTGCCAAATCCAGTTAACTCCAGTCTTATTTCTCTTATCGTAATCCTACTTACCGGATTAGTTTATTTGAAATCGAACGAAATCGCGACAATTACAATTAACTTAGCAATTGCGAGTCAGTTCATTGTCAACTTAAGTGGGAGGCAGGCATTTATGTTACTTGGGGGTACAGAGATTCTTCTCTCGAATGTAAGTATTTTGATCCAAGCTTTGTTCTTGATTTATCTAACCAGAAATTTAGTCTTGGAGAAATCACATACCATATATTCCATTGCAACTGCTTCATTTTTGATAATATTACTTGTCGGAACTGAAATAATTGATGGCAACCGCTATTTGCTGGAACTTACTGCTTTACTCCTCCTAAGCCCAATTATTGCTGAAATCTTAGGAAAGCATTCGCTAAGTTCTGGATCCTCAGTATGGATTGTAAGTATAAGTGGATCAATCCTGTTTGGAGTTCGCTCTTTTGCTACTTTAATCGATACTTCGTTCATTGATCCCGATTATTCATTAATCGCAAATCTCGTTTTTACCTTGATTATCGTGTATAATCTCTATGTCTTCAAAGATTACGAAGATAAGGAGGATAACTCAATCAAATATCTGTATTATTTCAGCTATCTCGTGCTGATTTTTACCGCATCACAATTAGTCAACTCGATTCACCCAATGTTAATCGGAACTGGCATTTTATTACTAACTGTAATTAATGTGTTTCAACCATCAGAAGAAACTAGATATCAAATTCCTATTCTCCAAGCATTTGGATTTTTGATTTTCATCGGAAAGAATTATACAACTGACTTCCTTGGACTTATAATTCGTGTTCAATATTTGTTTTTCATCATGTGGGTAGCGATCATGCTTTCCATGTGGTATTTCAGAGGAATTGATAAGGAATTGAACATCATCAGCATTTCTATTTATGGTATCGCTACTGCTTTCACGTTCTCAAGTCAAGCTTTCGAATCATTTCCATTCAAACCACTGGTATTACTTCCCACAATGGTTGTGACATTGGCTTTCTTCTTTTTATTTCATAATAGAGTTCGTGGAGATTATTTGAAATTACAGATTAGTACCTTTGTTGTGATGATGTTGTCACTGATTCCTATCTCAATGGAACTTGGTAATTCATATACCGGGAGCCAATTATTAATCTACAGATTACTAATTGATTGGCTGTTGTTTGTCCCTTTAGCGATTGAAATTTTGATCTTTGCAAAGCCATTTATCGAAAATGCATATTCAACAGGAACTGAATTGGAGTGGAAAAAATGGGATCAAACAATCATATTCTCGCTGATTGGAATGACTGTTATTGGACTAGTAATCGGGGCTGAACGGGTTTTTGCTCTGAAGTTCATGGCTTTAGTCATTGGTTTGTGGCTCCTTTCGCCGTCTTTCATCAGACCAGCATTAGCGTGGACTACTTCACTATATACAATTTTTGTGTATGGATATTTAGTTGCCCAACTGCGTGATGTTAATGAAGGTATTCCCGCAGAATACTTCTACTCACTAGCTCTTTTTGGAATTATTATGACTGCAGGCGGTGTCTATAATGATAAAAATTTCAAAGGAGAACCACTCACAACATCCTTAACGGTTACAGGTTCAGTATTAACGGCTATTTCGATTATTGCACCATTATTCCTTGCAGCAAAATTAGAATACCTCCCCAACATATCGTTTGAGGATGTTCTAATTGAATTCCTAGTCAACATCGTGTGGGCTGCTCAGGGGTTAATTTTGTTTTCACTTAGCAGAAGAATGTCAAAAGATTATCTGAGAAGATTAGCGCTCGCTATACTCATAGCAGATATAATTAAAACTGCAATAGATATATTCCAACAGATTGAAAACGATTTGATTAGGATTATTGGATCGATGGCATTAGGTGGAGTTTTAATTTATATTTTCTACCTCTTTTCAGCTGATGACGAAATACCTGTCAAAATAGAATAGTCGCACTGTCTAAACGTCAAATCTAAAGAAACATTAGAAATTATGGTTAATTAAGTTCAATGCTCCAATGAGCGGTCATCATGCCAAAGTAGGTTGGAAGAGAATAGTGAACTGACTGTGTTGTAGATTGATAATTATCAAAAATCCCTTGTAGGATTGACATCCCAGCCATGCCGCATGCCAGTGCCGTCGGTTGTAATTCTAAGAATTCTTCAAAGGTTTCCCGGTTAGGTTCTCTGGCCCATTCTTGAATCAATAAATCAAACGGTTTGGATGTATCGTGATATCCATAGGGACCATCTGGATCATGTGTATGAGATAAGTCACCACTAAAAATCAAACATATTCTCTCGGTTTTTGATCTGATTAGAGAGATTAATAGATTGGAGATCTTTTTCAATTCAGACTGAATATCAAAAATTCCCTCGTGACGAGATCTAGGTACCCCAAGGATGGTGAGCTTAGTCTCTTCCTTCATCGAAAAGTATAGTGGGACCACCTCACCCCAAGCAAGGGTTAGCGGGTAGCCCTCAAACCCTTGAACTAGTTCTTCGGTCTTTACACCAGATGCTTGCAAAA
>JACZSS010000456.1 GCA_022574115.1 Candidatus Heimdallarchaeota archaeon
TTATCAGCAGGTACAAGCAGGAATGGCTGCTGCTGAAAGAATTTTTAGCTTAATGGATGTAGAAGCCAATGTAAAAGATCTTGGAACCAAAGAAATACATTCTCCTAAAGGCGACATCACAATCAAAAATCTTAATTTTAGCTATGAAGAACGAGTTCCGATTTTTCAGGACTTTAATCTTCACATTAAAGCCGGAGAGAGAATTGCAATTGTAGGACATACTGGTGCTGGTAAAAGTTCATTGATTTCATTGATATCTCGATTCTATGAATATCAAGGAGAAATCTTGATTGATGGCGTAGATATTAAAGAATATACCCTCAAAAGTTATCGATCGTTACTTGGACTCGTGGTTCAGGAATCATTTTTGTTCTCAGGAACGATTGAGAGCAACATAAGATATGGCATGAAAGACGCTAGCACAGAGGATGTAGTCAAAGCAGCAAAAATGGCTAATGCTTTTGAATTCATTGAAAATATGCCTAAAGGAATGAATTTTGAGGTATTAGAGGGCGGGAAAAAATTATCTCAGGGTCAAAAGCAATTAATTTCACTGGCTCGGGTATTTTTGATTGATCCTAAAATTCTATTGTTCGATGAGGCTACTGCATCCATTGACGCTTATTCTGAAGCCTTGATACAAGATGCCATTGAACGGATATTAAAGAACCGAACCTCAATCGTTGTTGCTCATCGACTCACCACGATACAACGAGTAGACAGAATAATTGTTCTCGACAACGGTGAGATAATTGAAGAAGGTTCCCACGACGATTTAATGTTGAAAAGAGGAGCGTATGCTTCGATTTATGACAAATATTTTAGCTTTCAGGAGATAGATCCATCTCTCTTAGATGCTATAGAGGATTAGATTATCAAATGACTTTTTCTCTGATTATACAGTTGATCTGGAGTTCAAGGAGCGTGTTTCAAGTCTCAAAGCTCTGAAAAATTCATATTTCCCAAAATGTAATGGAGAACCTTTCGACCTTCGAAACAGAGTACTCGAAAGACATATCGCTAGTGAGCGTGTATATCCGTCGGCTGAATAAATTTTGAATTTTCATTAAGCAGGTAAATTTTTGATAACGGAAATATTTAGTAATGAGTTTAACAATCGTCATTAAAATAGATCTAGTAGATAATTTGTGTAATGAGGTTGAATTATGTCGCTTATTGTTGTTATAATTGAAGCTGTGTTTGTGGTTTTGTTTCTTGGAAGCGCAAAAATCATTGATAAACAGCTTAGGGAGCAAAGCAAAGATCTAGTCGCAAAAATTCCTCCGAAATATTTGAAAAACACATTATCAGTAACTCACCGAACCTATTCTGAATAAAACGGACATACATAAAAAGCATAGAGCTCAATTCAAACCTTTTGATTCATATGTTCGTATTGATCCCGGTGCAGCTATCTCTTCCCTTTGAGCCAAGAGCAAGTCTCCCTTCAGATCATATTTATAGTGAACGAGTAAAACTGCGATAATTAGTGAAATAAGTGGGAAAAAGGTGAGTTGCAGCTTAATGGAAGTTATAGTTCCGGTATCAATGTCATTTGCACTCGGGTCAAAGCCAATAAATTTGGTCACAAACCATAAAGCTAGTGATTGTATAAGAATTGCAAATCGGATGAAAAATCCATTAAATCCAAAAAAAACCCCCTCCCGCCTTAATCCACTGGAAAGATAATCTTGATCAATGACGTCTGCTAACAACAAATCTACAATGAACAACAAGCCTCCTAACCCAAATCCTGCTATCCCCAAAAAAATTGCTGCATAAATAGGATCTGTCACAATCCATAAGAACGGTAATGCGGCAATAGCACATAGCGATCCAACTTTGAATATGTATGTCGGATCTTTGATTTTTGACAGACTAACCCAGAATACAATCGCAAACGGGGTGAATAACGCTCCTAAAAGGAAAAAATTTCGTTGAAAAATGGCATCTTGTCCTAAAACTACTTTCCGATAGAATGGGATCATAGATAGAAACTGACCATAAGCAAAAAACACGATTAAATTCAAAAATAAGTAAATCCTAAAAGACTTATTTTGTTTTATGATTCGCAAATTGACTCTAAAGGATTCATCTGAAACTTCCTCTATTTGATGTTTGTGTACTCTAATTCCTGGTAAGGACAATATCATGTTTACAAGGGCGATGCTTACGATCACCAGACCGAACGTCTTGTAGCTTGGAATATTTTCATCTTCAACTATCGAAGGTGCAATCACCAGCGCAACAATAAATGCTAAAAATGCGAACACCTGACGTATGCCCAACACATTGCTGCGTTCCTCAATTGTTGTATATAATTCCGGGAACAGTGATGCCCATCCTAAAACTACAAACGTGTAGGACAGATCAAAAATTAGTAAGACAATGATTAGCCACACTAACAATCGATTATTTGTTGACTGAAAACTGGAAGGTGGTGCCCAAATTAGATAATAACTTACACACAAGGGAATGATGGACGCAATGATCCACGGAAATCGACGGCCCCATCGAGTCCTCGTTCGATCCATGAAATAGCCTGCCAACGGATCATTAATAGCACTCCATATTGCGAATATTCCTATAGCGAGGGCGTAGTGTGAAGGAGGTAAATTAAGCTCATCGATATAAAAGAATTCAGCCGTGGCCTGAAAATACTGCAATAACATAGCTGCTGTAAGAGCCATAGAGGAGTAGGAAACGATCTGTAAGTTTATTTTAGCCAATTAGCATGAGAAAGAAATTCGGGATGTTTATAGTACTATTGAATTCAGTTCATAGTTTCTAATTATTTAATTCTTCGTTTGTACATCATAAGCCCCATAAATCCAATTAGCACAAAATTCCAGTTTAGCGGAGTGTCATCATCTGATGTTGGTTCGGTAGTCGTCTGCTCTGTTGTTGTGGTTGAGGTAGTTGTGTCTTCAGATGTTGTTTCTTCCGAAGTAGTGGTAGCCCCACCTACTTCAGTTACTGTTACTATAGCGATATCAGTTGCAGCCGGGGCTAAGTTTGCGTCTGAGCCAGTATCATTGACTGTTATCAAAGCAACATGTTCACCAACAGCTAATCCATCTACATTAACTGTAATATCAACATTATTTTGCCATGAAGCATCAATGTGGCCTTCTAGATCAACATTATCAATTTGTACAGTGTAGGTGCTTGGGTCATCTTGGCCTTCATCCGCGTCAAACTGCCATACGAGAACGTTACCAGTTGCACCCAGTTCGTAAGTGATATCATCAGCGGCAGTATTTTTCTTTGGAGCTAGGTGGATACCAGCAGATACTGATATCCCAAGTAACATTACCATTGTAATTCCTAATATTATTAATCTAGACTTCATGACTAATGATATCGTATAATGGATAAATATAAACTATTTGTAAGAAGTCTCCC
>JACZSS010000457.1 GCA_022574115.1 Candidatus Heimdallarchaeota archaeon
TTCGATTGTAATATCAAACCTGATTCTGATTGGCAACTCGTCATTATTTTTCAAGTCCAGCGCAGTTTTAATTTGAGTTCGGGGATTAGCAAGATAGTTGATAGCACATTCGTATATACAAGTCAACCCTTGAGCAACAGCCTCCTCAAGTATCTCTTTAGTGCTGCGATACGCCATTTCATCAGAAATTGGCTTCTCCGATGGTGAGATCAACTCTATTGCCTTTTCATGGATACCACCTGTCAGAATACCATCTTGATCTCTATCAAATTTACCCCCAATGGGATCATTTGTTTCTTCATTGACACCCGCCGATTCAAATGCATACGAATTGACAATCCTAAAATGACCCCCAATGGTTTCCACCATAATTCGATGTTTATCTGAAGCCTTGTCTAATTCCCACCGCGTTGGATGTCGTTTTTCCACAAGTTTAGAATCATCCTCTTGGTAACCAATAATCCAGGTACCTTCAGGTAAATTTTCTGCTTTTTTACGAATTTTTTCCTGAATGTCTGAAATTGATCTTATCCCTGAATCTTCACTCAGATCAAGATAAAGGTTTCTAATTATGCCTTGAGCAATTATGTGACTATTAGAATCGATTAATCCAGTGATCACTGATTTTCCATTCAAATCTATTTTTTTTGTTTCAGTTCCACATAACTGAAGAACGTCCTCATCAGTACCAATTTTCAAGATATTCCCTTTATACCCTGCGCTGGCCTGAGCCATTGTATTTGTGGCATCAATAGTGATAATATTGCCGTTGTAAAGCACTAAATCTGCTGTAATCATATTATTGTCATCCTGTCAATGACCAAGATCCATTATATTTTTTTCGTTTTTGTCATCTCTGCTATTTTTACCAAATTTATTTGTAATTTTAGCTATATTTTTCTCATAATCTTAATGGTTCTATGGATTGGAGAGAAATTCTATATTAATAAAAATATACAAAAACGCAATTGTGCTACTCAAAAATCATCGCAGACCAAAATTTGCCTTGATATTGGCATTTGTGGTGCTTTTAACAAATTCTACCATCTGGCTATCTCCAAGCATATGCAAAAGATAACGATTACTGGCCAAATGGAGAATGGCGTACATCTGCTCCCCAAGAGCAAAGTATAGATCCTAAAAAGATTGATGAGATGTATGAATACATTAGCAAACAAAATATATGTGTGACAAGCTACGTGATGATAAAAAATGGATATTTAATAGAGGAAAATTATTTCGGAAAGCAAGGTAAAGATGTTTTAAACCCAATATATTCAGTTTCTAAGAGTTTAACCTCAACACTAATTGGAATTGCAATTCAAGAAGGTTTCATTGAAAGTATAGATGAGATAGTGCTTGATTTTTTTCCGGATTATGAGTTTGAGAATGCTGATTCAGCAAAGAATAATATGACAATATATCATTTATTAACCATGACGTCTGGCTTAGATTGGGATGAGTGGTGGGTTAGTTATTCTAGTATACGTAATGATTTGACTGCTGTAAAGGCACAATCTGACTGGGTACAATACATCCTCGATAAACCCATGGTTCACGACCCAGGTACTGTAATTGATTATAACACGGGAGCGTCCCACATTTTGTCAGCGATCCTAGATCGGTCAACTGATGGTTATGAAGCCTTTGCAAATGAATATTTATTTGATCCATTAGGCATTGAAGATTACTTCTTCCAAACAGATCCTCAGAATATTGTCCGTGGTGGAGAAGGTATTTCTCTCAGATCAATTGATATGGCAAAGTTGGGATATTTTTATTCAATGAATGGCTCATGGAATGGAGTCTCAATTCTCAGCCCCGAATGGATAAGTTCAGCGACGACACCAATATTCGAATTTGATCCGGTCTACAGTTATGGCTATCAGTGGTGGATTGCACAATCCACCAAATACGAGACTTTTTTTGCTTGGGGATGGTCTGGACAGAGGATCTTTGTAATTCCGGAGAGAGAATTAGTCGGTGTCTTTACAGGATTTGAAGATAGTAGCAGCGTATATTTATTCTTCATCAATCAATTCATCATACCCCCAACTTATTATGATCCGCTTACCGAATCTATCTCTAGTGAAAGCGACCCACTTACCGAATCTAGCTCCGGTGAAGGTGAAAGCTTAATCTCGGTACTCGGGTTTAGCGCACCCATAATACTAATAGTTATGATTAAGAGGCGATATTTACCAAGGTAATTTTCGTATTTTGAACAGAATTAATCATTTTGAACGCAATTGGAGAATCTGATAACATTAGAATCGATCAATCAGACATCATTGTATATTATAAGTTTATACGCGGATCTTCTTTGATCACTTCAGCAATTATCACTGACGTGGTTCTTTCAACGTCTTCAATATGCATGATTTTTTCAAGTAAATCAAGATATGAGGTTCTGTTTTTCACACGGCATAGGAGAATAAAATCCCACTCACCCAATGTAAAATAAACCGCCCAAATATCTTTAAATTTAGCTAATTCATTACCCGTTTTACGATAGGTTTTGGTTGATTCTTTAGTTCTAACCTGTATTATAGTCATATAGTCTAAATTCAATCTGGTTGGATTGAGCTTGACGTAATAACCATCAATAAGGGAGGTTTCCTTCATTCTTTTGAGACGGTAATGGATAGTAGAAGCGGGTGTATTCACTTTCTCTGAAATTAATTGAACAGGAGTTCGAGAATCTTCTTGTAGAGCTCTCAGAATAGCTACATCCAAGTCATCTATCTTGTAATTCGATGATTGAAGAGCTTTTTTCGTCTTAGCCATGGAATCCCTTCTAAAGTGAATTGAAAATTTACTTATAGCTATATGTAGCTTAACTTATTTATCCCAAGCAAGGAAAGATTTTCCTCATAAATTCACTAATTAAGGAATTTGACATTAACCAGATTATAATTCTGAAGTCAATCTCCGAATACTCAAGACGAACTTGTTCTCAATTAATTGAGATAAATCAGAGATAATTTAAATTATATGCATAATATTTGTAAATTTAACAGTTTTTTAGAATAATTTTAGAGATAACACAATATACTTAAATTTACTTTAATGGCGGACTTGTCAATATGGATCCAACATTGGAAAAAAAAAGTAGTGCCTATATTACCAAGGATAAAGAGTACTACCTCCAAGGATCTCCAAGAATCCAACTTGTAATTGAAAAAGGCTCAGGGGCAGTGTTGACAGATTTAGAAGGAAAAGAATATATTGACTGCTTTGCGGGGATTGCGGTGACTAATGCAGGTCACGCCCCCAAAAGATTAATGGAAGCTGCAAAGTTACAGTTTGAATCATTTGGCAATATTCATACAGACTTAACTGCTTGGATTGCTGGCTATAGAAGCGATAGAGCTGTTAGAGATAAATTTGGATCTTCAT
>JACZSS010000458.1 GCA_022574115.1 Candidatus Heimdallarchaeota archaeon
AGTTGAATATTCTTCGTTTTCTCCATTCTCACTATTTTCCATACTTTAGCATCAATCCGTGAATTACTTATTACTTTCGATTGACTCTGACTACGAGTAATGCCCAATAACTGGAGGATCGATCCAAAACCAATTGTGGACGACTTAACCAGTTTATTGAAAAATCAATTTTGTGGCGACATGACTGACGCGGAGTACGAAAAGTTCTGTTTTCAAATGATTGAGTTTACAGAAAGTTTGAAATGCCAATATCCAGAAGGGAATCAAATGTTGTTTTTAATAAAACATTTAGTCGGCGTATTGTTCAAGGATCGATCTATGGATGATTAGTTGTTTTTGAGTTTGGGAGTTGGCCAAATTTTACCATATTTGGGGTCTGGCTCGGGGTTATTCAACGTAGCGTGAGCAGCGGCAAGTCTCGCGACAGGTACCCGATATGGGCTCGCGCTGACCGCATCGAGTCCAATTCGATAGCAGAAGTCGATAGATCGGTAATCCGCGCCGCTTTCCCCGCAGATAGAACAATACAAATACTTCCCTGCGTCTTCAGCTGATTTCCGACCAAGTGTAACCGCCATTTCCATTAGTTTTCCCACACCACCTTCGTCAATAGATTGAAACGGATCAACTTCTATCAGCTTATTTTCTAAATAGAACGGGAGGAATTTACCCACATCGTCTCTACTAAAACCAAGTGTCATTTGATGTAAATCATTTGTTCCGAACGAGAAGAAATCAGCACCTAACTCGCCTTCAGCAATTTCATCAGCTATTAATGCAGCTCTGGGAATTTCAATCATCGCCCCAACAAGATAGTTAATGGAAGTCCCAATTTTTGCAAAAATATCTTTAGCAACTTTATCTATTATCTTGCGAGTTTCAATAAATTCATTTTTGTAACTAATTAGCGGTACCATTATTTCAGGAACCACATGAATTCCTTTTGCCTTGACTTCAATCCCTGCTTCAATAATTGCCCGTGTTTGCATTATTGTTATCTCGGGAAACATTAACCCTAACCTGACTCCCCGTAGTCCTAACATAGGATTTGCTTCCTGATAATACAAAACTTTTCTCAAGATTCGAGTGTTTACCTCTGTTGTTACTGGATTAAGAATTTGAACCCAAGTTCGCTCGCGAATCTCCAACTCTTTTGGTAAAAATTCATGGAGTGGAGGATCAAGTAATCTTATTGTCACAGGTTTTCCATTAGCGACCTCAAATAAGCTAATGAAATCCTGCTTCTGAATAGAACCCATTTTATCTAAAGCAGCCAAACGCTCCTCTTTTGTTTCCGCAAGGATCATTTCCTGCATCAAATCAAGTGAGTCAAAGAACATGTGCTCAGTTCGTGCTAATCCAGTTCCAGTCGCCTTGAAATCAAGCGCAATCTGTGTATCTCCTTCCTTGTCTGCATTGGTTCGAACTTTAATTTTTGCAAAACTATCAGCCCAATCTAAAATTGTTTCGAGTTGGCTCGAAAGCTTCGTGGGGGTGATGATCGGCAAAACTTGATTGAAAATTAATCCCTTATCGATCACCTCAATGGACATTACATCACCTAACTCGATAATATCTCCATCACCAGTTCGCAATTTTTCTCCCAAAAGATCCATACGTGAAGAACTAGCTCCTACGATAACTTGTTTACCTATTTGTCTTCCAACCAACGCAGCATGTGAGGTTAGTCCTCCGGTCATCGTAACGATTGCTTTTGATGCGACCATACCATGAAAATCCTCAGGACTCGTTTCTTTCTTAACTAAAATCATGCTGGGGATCATTTCCCCGTTGACTTCTCGAAATTGAGTCACTTCAAATGGAGCCGGTACTTCGCCCTTCGAAATAGCCTCGGCCAAGTCAGAATCAAACACCACGTGTCCACATGCGGCACCCGGCCCTGCTGGTAAACCCTCACCGACAATTTTTGTTCGTTTGACCGGAGCTGTATCTTGGATATCTTTGAGGGACCTATTCTTGAGCTCGTGATCCAAATCGTCTACATCATAATACTCAAGCAATCGTCGACTCTTCCAAAAGACCGATGGAAACAAGCTTACCTCAACATCTCTAGGAGTAATTCGTTTAACTGCATCTTCTTTTGTAATTAAACCCTCATTCACCATGTCAAAAGCAATCTTTGCTGCAGCAAGACCAGTTCGCTTACCGTTTCTAGTCTGTAGTAAGTATAATTTGTTATTTTGTATTGTAAACTCAATATCTTGCATATCACGATAGTGATTTTCGAGATTGGCTGCTACATCAGACAGCTGTTTGAAGGCTTCTGGCATACTTTCAGCCAATTCAGAAATTGGATCGGGAGTCCTTATGCCGGCAACAACATCTTCACCTTGCGCATTCAGTAAATACTCTCCAAATAACTTATTTTCACCAGTCGAAGGATTTCGAGTAAATAAAACACCAGTGCCACTTTTGTTATTTAAATTTCCAAAAACCATTTCTTGAATACTTACTGCAGTTCCGATATCATGAGAAATCCCCTCGTGATTACGATAGTTGATTGCCCTGCGATTGTTCCAAGACTTGAATACAGATTGAACTGATGAATCAAGTTGTATTAGTGGGTCCATTGGAAACGGGTTTCCATTTTCACTTTCAAAATATTCCAAAAAAAGTTGAATTATTGTATCTAACTGTTTTTCAGACAATTCGTTATCAAACTCAATGCCTCCCTTGGATTTTTCTTGGTCTAAAATATCTTCAAACACATTCATAGGGATGTTCGCTACGATATTCCCGAACATTTGAATTAAGCGTCTAAATGAATCCTTGATAAAGCGGCCTTGATTACTTTCACTGGATAAGGTCTTGACATTCTCCAGATTTAATCCCACATTTAAGATTGTATCCATCATTCCGGGCATGCTAATTTTCGCGCCTGATCTGACTGACAGTAGAAGAGGATTTTTTGTATCTCCAAAACTTTTTCCGGTTGCTGATTCAACTTGTTTCAATGCTTCTTTGACTTGTCCCCACAGATCTGGAGGATATTTATTATCATTGCTCAAATATTCGATACAAGATTCCGTTGAAATCGTGAATCCTTTCGGAATCGGTAAGTTTTGTTGTGACATGATTGCTAAATTAGCCCCCTTGCCACCTAGAATTTCAGAGTTTGGCTCCCCTTCGTTAAATAGAAATACCCTTTTCAGAACATCTTCAAAGAGGTAACTTCGTAAATTGCCAACGTGAGCGTAATTGTACACGGTTAAACCGCACGCATAGAATGAAACCTTGCCTTTCTTTATTGGAATAAATTTCTCTCTTTTTCGGGTGAGAGTGTTGTATAGTTGTAAGGGCATCCTTTAGATAAAGATAGAAGGATTTATAAAAGTTTATTTGTGATATTTCCTAAAGATTCTTATGAGAAGAA
>JACZSS010000459.1 GCA_022574115.1 Candidatus Heimdallarchaeota archaeon
ATTCCTCCATAAACGCTCTGCTCAAAGAGGTATCAAACATCCTCTGGGAATTGGATATGATAGTGCAAGCATGCCAGCAACGCCTCTCCTTCCAGAAACGCACATTTTCATTTGCAGTGCGCAACGGCGGTTACATAAAGATTTGCCGCTCTAGTGTGGTTGACAGTCATTCTTGAGAGCAGGTGTTCGAGATAATGAAACATTTTCAAAATATTGTAAGAGTGTGACATTATTTCGATGAGGTTCATCGGTCTCCATGATCCGATTGATTCTAGCGAATTTTACGGCTTCAACAGCTAGATATCCAGTGTTACGATGATCAGAATGGCTATTGTTTAGTCCCCAAGTCACCACCGCGTCAGGTTTTTCCTTAACGTACATTTTGGCTACTGATATTCTCTGATCTCGCGTATTTTCAATATATCCATCACCTAAATCTATGAACAACGATTTTTTAGCTCCAACAATTTTGGCGATTTCTTCACCATGTCGCATGCGTTCTTTCTTAATTTGCTCAATTGTCATCTCAGGTAGGAGTGTAGTTAGTTCTCCACAAGTGGTCCAAGCCATAATGACTCGATCTCCCCGTGCTGCATGGTTAGCTAATGTTCCAATAGCTCCCAACTCATCATCTGGGTGTGCGAACAGGCTGATAATGGTTTTTTTATCCTCGTCAGTCATTTTAGATAGGTTACAATAAACTAGGAAATAAAAGCCTTTACGATAAAGGTAGTAAGTATTGTGGCACAAAAAATTGCGATAACTAAAATTAACTAGTTGCTGAAATCTTCATAGCTTCTAAACTTGGTATCTTGAGTGCAACAAACAGGAATAACGCGGCTGATATCGAATACAAGACACTTGTAAATACGAACGATGTCAAGTATCCTAAGCGATCAATGATAGTCCCAGAAATAGGCGAAAAAATAACCCATCCAGCCCATCTGATATTAGTTGTCAATGCGCTTCCAGTTGCTCTCACCTTGGTATCAATATACGTTAAAGTGACTGATTGAGCTATAGGTACTGTCATGTTCGCAAACATGCCTCTGAAAATAAAGAAAATCGACGCAAAAATCAGATTAGTACTCAATGCCAATCCAATGAGACATACAATTGCCAGGATCTGTGTAGCTGCGTAGACTTTATATTGTCCAAATCTATTTGATAACGGAACCACCAGAAATGTTGCCAATCCCATACTTAAGTTTAGTATCAGGGTTAGTAAAGAAACATCCTCCGGCCCCGCTCCTAGAGTTTTCAAATATGGAGAAAGAAAGGGTAACATCGCGCCAGCACCAGCTCCAGAAAGAAGATTAACGATCATCAACAATACTACGGGAATTACGACTATCGGAGCAAATACTGTTTTGAATTGTGTCAGATATTTAGTTTCTACAGCTTCTGAGTCAACTTTTTCATATCTGAAATCTCGTAATAACAGTAATGCATAGATACCAATCCCAATGATTGTGACAATAGCTATAATCGAAAAAATACTTCTAACGTTATCCTCTGAAAATGACGTATCACCTCGATTGGAAAACCAAATCCACGAAATACCTGCTCCTAAGGCTGTTGGTACCATCCAAGTTATACTCAGTAGAGAAAAGGCAGCTACTCTTTTCGAACCAAGATTTTCTGCCATTATCGCGGCACCTGGCCCTGATGCAGCTGCAGCTGCCACGCCAATGGAGTAGTAAAACAAGTAGAGACCGAATATTCCTCTAAACTGAAGAAGAAAATAAACTCCCACTAAACCATAGACTGCACTTAACATTAAAATCTTGGTGTACCCTATTCGAGAGGCCACCATGGCAAATGGAATTGAGACTAAAGCAACCATCAACCATCGAATGGAGAGAATATATCCCAGTTGTCGAGAAGAGGCTCCTAATTCTTCTAAATACGGACCAGCTAATGGTTCAAGTATTCCAATACTTAGATTAAATATTGAGCTTCCCCATAGAATGACGTATGACAATCTGCTCAATTTGAAGTAATCTGCCACAATTTCAATGCATAAATTACCTTTTAGGTATTTTTATAGGCACCAAATTCTGTACGTGCTAAATTATCGGTTAATCTCTTACTGTCGTAAATACTTCGTCAATTCACTCTTTACTATCTCGTTTTCGTAAATAAAACTAAGGAAGTTAGAAACTTTATCGATAGTAACTTCAGATATGCCGTGTTCCATGCTACATGCATCTGTAAGTGCGATCTCTTCTGGAATACCCATTTTAACTAACAAACGTGTAAACAGAATATATGTGTGGTTGATGCTCTCAGCGATTTCCTTCCCTTTATCTGTGAGGGTAATGTCCCCATATTTTTCATAATCAACATAACCATCAGAAGACAATCGTTTGATCGTTTCACTGGCACTCGATTTCTCTCGTCCCATGAGGGCTGCAACATCACTAACTCGAACTTTTCCTTTCTCTAAACTCAACCATAATATTCTTTTCAGATAGTTTTCAACAGTTTCAGTGAGTTCTGGTTGCCTGGGTACGATGTTTGGGTTGTTCTTTCCGTCGATCACGGTCGAGTCCTCTTGAGTTGCAATATTGTTTAGTTTTACTTGATTTTAATTATTCCGATTTTAGACCAAGAATTAACTCATTAGATCTATAGCTTGGTATGGTTATTATTGTCCTTACAAAATTAAGCTCGTTTTAGAGGTTTATAATACAATTTTGTAATTGTAGTAGATTAATATGAGAGTGTACTGCAGACTAACTGAAACCCTGAAATGGGACTCACAGACGCTCTTAATAATCTGATTAAACCATTGGTTTTAGTTCTACCAGTGACAAAAGACATCGAAAACCAGTCTTTTATAACCCCATTTTTGAGTTCTCAAAAGAGAGACGGTAATGGGAGAACACGAAAGAAGTCCCATCTCGTCAAGAGAAGCAGCTTCTACCGAAGTCACATGAGTAATTATTTGGTGGGCACTGACGTCTAGTAGAAGGTGATTGAACATGTGTATGGTAATATTGGTAAAGAAATGATGATACCCTTTCAATTTGTCATTCAAAGTATATAACGCAACTTCAAATTTTGATGTGATATAAATAAACTAAATAGGGAATAACGAGACTTTAATTTAGAAGATGAGTCGACGGGCTAAAACTGCTTTTCAAATTCAAAAAGAAGGTCTAGAAGATTTAGTTGAAGAAGAGATTGCAGCAGATAGTCTTCGCGCTCATCAAGAAGCCAAGATGAAACAAGTTAGAAGTTGGTTGATTGTCTACTCTTTGGCTACTGTGGGATATCTCTTCGTAGTCTATCGGATTAGTACAATTGAATTTCCTCAGATTGTGCTTAACATTGGTATATTTCTGGCGGTAGCTGCGAGTATAATCATTGGGATTTCG
>JACZSS010000460.1 GCA_022574115.1 Candidatus Heimdallarchaeota archaeon
TCTTGCGGATCAGTTCAAAATGAGGTGGATTAAGGTAAAAATAACCACTCAAAATAAAGAGGATAAAGGAGATCCCTATGAAATTTATTGAAATTTGCGATAAATCTGCCGTAATCCCGTTTCTTATTGTGAAAATCAGGAGAACAGATGGATCATGCCCATTCCTATCCAGTATACCAATTTTATCAGATTCTGAAAACCACTCATAGTTAGTTATTGTGGCATCGTATACAATACCCTTAGAGAACAGATGTTTCCAAACAACTTGCCCAGTAGTAAAATCGATAATTTTTACCAAATCTTCTACTTCATATTTGTTATCACTTCGTAACTGGGGCTCTACTACCAAAATTTCATTTTTAATTTTTGACCATCGAATTGGATCCGAACGGCCGAAACTGGTACTGAATTTTGGAAAAGAGGTAGAAGTTTCCAGATCTTGAATATATGTTTCATAGATCCCACTATCAGATCCTTCAGTAAAAGCGACAAGATTTCGAGATGGATGAAAATCGATCCAGACAAATGAAGTCTTAACATTGGATATTTCAATAGATTGCAGCGTATCAATGTCATATATTACCCAACTCCAGAAATCTAATAGGAAACCGATGTATTTCCCATCGTAAGAAAATTCAGCCCAAGATTCTGAAATTCTTGAATCGACAATTTCTACGATTGTGGTTATAGATTCGGTGAGATATTGAAATTGATAGATCGAATTGTTACTGTAATAGATTAGGTTATTATTCTCATCTAAATAATAATACGATCCCCAAACCAAATCACGAGACCCCATCAAGGTGTCTTTACGTACGGAAGCCAAAATCTTTAAATTTTGACCATCGAAAAAATAAATAGTGTCGCGAGTATCTGTGACAATTAGTGTTTCATCAGGAGACCAAACAGTCCGGTCACCCCAACCTAAATCGTATATTTCAGTATTAATCGCTAATTGATTTGCATGCATATCAAACAATCCCATCGCTGAATGCCCAGCAACAACAAACTTGCTCTCAGAATTTGGTGTTGAGAAATAATCAGGGCCAATATGAGAAATATCGACCGATTCAGAGTAGGAATAGGGTAAGAGACTGCCAAGCAAAAAAAGAACGAATAATATGAAACTCGCAACTACAATTGCACCACTTCTCACGGGTCAAATTAGTTCTCCCTCCTATAAGTAAATATCATCTTTTGGATCTATTTATGCCAACTATTGACCTCGATTAGAAAATATAAGTGGCTACGAATGACTTTATTTCTCTACCAATTGAGAATATTCTTTGTGGGTCCCAATTGGTAACTGTATTATTGATCGATCTGTTATGAACCCCTGATTCGAGCCACTTTTTGTACCTCAATTACTTACTTTTTGTTTTAATCAAATTTACTAAAAAAAAATGTAGGAGCAAAATTTCAACATTTTTGAATTGTATGAACTGGTGATTTGAGGTCCAAAAACTCGGTCAAATGTGGGGTTTACAACAGATCGATCGATTCTGAAGCACAATCTTCTAAATCAGTCTCACTTTTTCTTCGGATATGTTGTCACATCGTATGTTCAACAATTCTTTGAGACGAATGAGCCAGGTAAGGTAGTTCAAGTATTTGATAAAATCACCTCTCCATGGAGCTTGAAAAATACTACGAGTGCGCTAAAAACAAGAAAATCAAGATCTGTTATTATTATCTCATCTACGGGATAAACTTTACAAGGAATGGTAATTTACTCGGAGGTGTCTTAGAGCGAACGTCATCAAAGCTGCTAGAGCGTGAAATCCATCAAATTCGCTTTAGACACTGGTATTTTGGCGGAGAATCTGATACTCATGACAAAATTAGTTGGTTTGTGAATTCGGATACATGGATTACGGGCGAGATTGAAGTGGAGAGACCTAATCTTTCCTTCAGCGCGACGAAAAGCAATTCCCTTGATAGGTTCTAATTATCAAATGAGAAATTATTTAGTCCCAATGTGCTAGAGGAAGCTTTCAGAATCTTACGTCATCAGTATATACGAATCAAAATGGTAACCTTTAGCTCACAATACTTGGTGACAGATTATCAACTTAAACCAATGCAAAATGAATTTTGGTGGCAAACCGGATCGCGATTTCCAAGTTGGATGCAAACTCCTTCTCCCAATGTTTTCCACGGAATTCATTTTGATTTAGAGGAAAGTAATTCCTTGTTCCTGTCAATGTACATACAGCACAGTAGCCAGATAGAGACCTCTCCTTCAATGATTATGTCACGCTTTACAAAAGCCATGACTTATACTTCCTCTATGGAAGTAATCTTAGAATCGATAATTGTTTTTGAGGCTGTAATAAGCAAAGATGATAAGGAAGTCGGATACCAGTTAAGATTGAAAATTGCTTGGTTGTTAGCACAAAATTTGGAAGATCGTAAATTAATAGTTGAATGGATAAAGAGGTTGTATGGAATAAGATCCAAAATTGTTTACAGCGGTGGTATAGGTACGAAAAATAGTGCAAAAAAACTTGGAGGATTACAGTCAGCAGGAAAAATTGCTCAACTCCTCTTACGTCTCGTTATCTTACGTATGTTTACAATTGACAACAATAAACTGAAATTTTATGATAGATCCCAACTAAGTGCTGATCTAGAAAATATGTTACTAGGAGATCCGACCGAGCTTGCAAGCGGTCCTTCCTTACTATGACGCAGAATATTCAACTATTATGAATTCCATTAAAAACCTGATTCCGAATAATGAATGATCAATTGATCCTAGTGATTATGATATTGAACTTAGAGAAAACGGTACAGCATACATCTCACCTAAAAATTAGTTTTTGTAAATGAAATATCTCAATTTCTTCCTTGGTTTGTATATATACAAGTTTAATAATATAGAATTTGTAATCTCTATTCGGTCAACAATGAACAAGGAAAGAATGGTTTCCATTTACCGACCAAATAAAATTTTTCTAGTTTCCTCCGTTTTGACTTATCTTGCCTTCCTTGTTGACATAGTCCTTTTTGAAGTTCAGCCATGGTCAGGCGCGTCAACATCTCCCCACGATTTAGACGTCAAAAAATCGATATTTATCATACAATCAACTAGATTTGAAGAATCTGTGGGGGGACCGATATACCTTCTAGGACCTTCAGGGCTTGGGTACCTAGTCTTGATTGCATTGCCGCTTGTAAGTGCGGCTGCAGCCTTGTTGTCTAGCCAATTAAATACTCATGGACGAAATAGCCAGAAGACAAAGGTTGGATTGGGCTTTACATTTTTTGTTCTTATTGACCCTATTGTAATTCTTGTATTGGACGCAAAGATGAATCATTTTAACGACGAAACTCTGACTTTTCCTTGGCTTTCAAGCGTTGATCTCTCTATTTCTTT
>JACZSS010000461.1 GCA_022574115.1 Candidatus Heimdallarchaeota archaeon
AGATAGAGCGGAATTAATAGCCTCTTTTGAAGTCGTCGGCTTATGATTTTGCATCTTCGAGTGTTTGGACAAATTGTTCAAAATTCAAACCTTGAATCTTCAGAAGTTTCTTCTTGGATTTTTCTCCTCTTATTATTTCAATCCTAGATTTTTTGACATTTAATTTTTTCGAAACTAAAGAAATGATCTCTTTGTTTGCCTTGCCTTTACTGGGAGGTGATTTTATCCGGATAATGAGCAATTTAGAGTCGAGAATGAGACTTTGAGAATTTGAATTAGGTATGACTTTAACTTCAATGTCAACCGAGGTCAATGATTTCAACTTTATCAACCCCTAAGCCTCCCAATTGAATATATTTCTTTGTCAAACAGGTCGGTTATTTTGAATAATTGATGTAAGGTTTTTACTATATATGATTTATACAGCGAAGTTCAATTCAACTATCATCAATCATAAATCTAGATTAAAGGGCTCTTGATAATATACATGAGTTAACGGTTAATGCACCAATTTACATTGACACAATGGCTATAACCCTATAGCCTCTATCCAGTCCAATATCAGTCATGGTAAAACAACTAACATCCTTCCAGAATGCGAATAAACCAGTCGTAGATAGTGATTGAAAATCAGGTTTAGAAACTGACTGAAAATCAATCATAAAATTTTGTTGGATGTAGTGGAACATCAACATCAGTGAACAAAGCAGGAAATGCTTTACGACCAATATTGTACGCAGCATTAACATCAGCATTAATGATTGCATAGAGAGATTCATCATATTGGATAAATCACCTCTTTTGTACCATTAGCCGATCGAAATAGACCACGTGTTACACGTTTACCAGCATATTGACGTTGCTTATCGGGGTATTCAAAGTCCATGAAAGAACACTTACTGGTATAAGCTTCTTCAATGATTACCACTCGAATGCCAACATCTTCAGCCTTGTATTGAATTTGGCTGATTAGTTTATTGAAAGGTATAAAGACAAATTTTTGATTATTTTTCTTTCCCAAATTAACGTTCTGTTTCCAGCCGTTATTCTTACCAATTACAATAGTGTCAATTGTTGAACCAACACAGTAATCAACAATCTTACTGGAAGTCTTGTGAAAATAATCATCAATCTTCGAGTTTCGTTTTATCATCAAACGTTCAAGCTTTCTACGTGATGTAATGACTCCTTTGGGGTAAAAATCATAAGCCTGTTGAAGTGTAGCTCTTTCCTTATTGTAGTACTGATTTGTTGACTTGACCGGACCTCCTGGTATGATAAAAGGTTCAGTTGCAAGATTGGTGACAAGAGTAACTAGGTTATTCACACCAAGATCAATACTAGCAACACGATGAGGTTGAGAGTTTATCTTCTGTTCGGGAACAGCGTAGAGCAATTCAAAGACAAATTGCTTATTACCTACCGGCTTAATTCTTGCTCCTCGTAACTTTTTGCCAATAGATCGATTGCGTACAACAGAGATACCAAAAACTTTGGGTGTATACACCAGATTAGTCTGGGCATCGTAACGCAGTGTCTGAGAGGCTAGAGGAAGGAGGTACAGTTTCTTTCCACTATAGAATTTAGATTTGAATCCAGGTGGTTGGGGACGTTGTTCGAATTTGGAAGGATCCTCTCTCCAAGCTGAAAGCGCTTTGAAGTAATTTATCCAGTCTTCATTCAACATCCGAAGAATCTGTTCGCAAGTTTTTGCACCGATAGTGGCCTTCCATAATCCATACTCAGAATGTTTCTTGATCCACTTACACATTGGGAAATAACCAATAGATTTGGCATTCCAACCAGTGGCACGAAACTCATTTGAGACCTTGTATTGAGCAGTATTGTACACAATCCTACTGGTACTACAAAGCTTGATCAAATGATCTGAATATTTCTTAGGTAACAATATTTGTTCAGCTCGCACTTGATAGTGTTTTTGCTTCTTCATGTTTCATCAACTCTTTGAGCTATTATCTGACTATAGGTTTCAAGTCAATCTCTAACCACTAATCATTGGATTGATGGTAGATGTACCGCACGTTAGCTCGTCCGTGTTTTCACTCTGCCCTAGCAACAAAGTGTGAGTTGTTGGTTTCAAACTCATACATGATTTTTGCAAATCAAGTATTCCCGATGCTAGGTGGGAGCTCATTCCCGTTTTATCAATTTGTAATAAATTGAGAGCTACTCGAAGCTGTTGGTTTCAAGCTTCACCAAATTTGATTTTGTGGATCGAAATTAGGATTCCTAAATATGAGGTCTTAATGAATAAGTCCAGAAGTTTAGTATTATGCTATCTTGACAATCTTATATAAACTCGGAAAGAGGTGAGCGAAAGTATTCACTGATTGTTTATCCCCCACGATTATTTGAATCAACAATCTTTTTGGCTAAGAATTAATGATCCTTCGCAGACGTATATCTTGTAAATTTATTTGATTTTGTTGCTTGTCTTCTTCTTGTTTAACCAACGTAACTCTTACAGTCTTAATTGAAACTAGCTTAAATGCCAACTGAAGACTATCCCATTCCCTGTAAGCCAACTCAATCTCGAGCTGGGCGTTAGTGGCAGATCTAATTTCAAAGTAAATACAAAATTTGGATAGATTATTTATTATTTATTTTGGTTTCATAAATAATTCGAGTTGCGTATTACGCCAGTTACACGATACTCGAAATCAATTATTGATCTAACTCAAGAAATCGGTTGATTTCAGTCATTTCAACACTACTGTCCTCTGGACCCTTCTGAATTGATTTTAACAATCGTTTTCCACTGGTTCTAAACCATCTTTGTATCTCGTACTCTTTGGAATATAGGCAAAAAAGATGAACATCGCCTTTTGAATAGACTCGATGATCTAATAACAACATTGACTTGGTATCTTCTTCCAAGAAATGGACATATACACGTTTTACTCTCCGACCATATTTGACCCGGAAGATCAAATTTGGAATGTTCCTGATTTTGTGAATCTTGGATACTTTGCGATCCATTTTCAAAATTTGAACTGCCTTGAATTCTATCTGTTCTTGTAATTTGCGGAATTTAGAAGATCTTTCCGTTAAGTCATCAGTTTCCAATAATTTCCTTTCGATCTGTTCTGATGATCCTGCTTCTTTCCCATTATGCGTTTGCTCTGTCAAGTCATGATTACTAACAAACTTACGAACTAGGTTAGGTATTCCCTCAACTTGTCGTTCGACAAATTTCTTGTATTTCGAATGATGATTGTTGATGAGCAGCTCGACGAACCATTCTTGTAGCGTCACCAGTGCAAATTCCACTAGATTCTTAGCAATAATTCCATTCCGATTTTCATCTAGCCAATCATTAACCGAAGCCTGGAGGTGTTCAATTACCGAAAA
>JACZSS010000462.1 GCA_022574115.1 Candidatus Heimdallarchaeota archaeon
AGCTCGATTCATTCATAACTGAGGAATACAACAAGTTACTCAATGGCAAGCAATCAATTGACACCCAAAAATATATGGGCTGGCAATTTGGTCGATTTGACAAAAACAAATTCGGTCAGGAAGTTTCGTGGCTATGGATTGATTTAATGCTTCAGACTGGTTTGAAAGACTACATTCCTACTTACAAACGTATGTATCATCAAGACTCTTCGCTGGGTGGTTACAGTTTCATCAATTCATCCTAGTAATTCATTTCATTCTCACGATCAATTTGAATATTTTTTTGAAAATTAACTTGGTCGCGGGATTTGCAATTGTCAATGACTTCATAGTATAACTGTTCATATTGCTTCACAATATTTTTGGTTGAAAAATTGGTTTCAACATGCCTCCTTGCTGCTTTCCCCATTTTAGTCCGTAAATCTTCGGAGTTCATCATCATTCTGAATTTTTCAACCGCGTCCCCAATGGAATCGAGTTCAAATAATAATCCAGTTTTGTTCTGTACAATTAACTCCGGGATTCCTCCTGTTAAAGGAGCTAACACGGGTGTTTCACAGGCCATAGCTTCTCCAAGAGTCACTCCAAAGGATTCAATCCGACTAGTAGAGGCCATTATTGAAGCAGTTGAGAACAAGTCGGGAATATCATTTCTCACACCCAGAAATTTTACTTTGTCTTTAATTTTTAACTGACGGGCTTTTCTTACTGAAGTGGGTCTATCTGGGCCGTTCCCTATTAACTCTAGATCCCAATCAGGAAATTCTTCCCTTAATTGAGCGAATATCTCAATTAAGAAAGGGACTTGTTTGATGGGCCTAAAATTACTGGCTTGGACTATACTTTTTCTGCGTTGGGACGTAGGTGGTCGAAATTCTTCAGTGTCAATGAAGTCATAAATTACGTTGATTTTGCCTTTTGGGAGGTTGAATACGTTTTCTGTTTCACGAGCTAAAAATTCCGATACGGAAGTTATTGCGGAGGCGTTTCTGATGGCTAATCCGATTGTTTCGTTATAACTAGGATCTGGACCTAAGGTGTGAGCATCTGATCCATGTGTAGTAACCACAGTCAATACCGGTTCAATCTGAGCAGCAAGATATGCGGATACGGCATGAGGTATTGCATAATGTGAATGAATGAGATCAATGCTTTCAGATCGAACGATTTCGGCTAGTTTTGAAGCGGCTTGAATTGTATATTGACTTCCAATATCCCGAAATAATGCGTACGAGGGGCCAGTGACCATATGGAACGTTACATTGTCGAGTTTATCATTATCCTTGAGAAAAAATGGCCTTTTGTAGAATAAAAAATGAATTTCATGACCAAGTTCAGCAAGTTCTAAGCCCAATCTGGTGGCAATTAGGCCAGACCCTCCCATTGTCGGAAACCCGGTTATAAGAATTTTAATGGTTTATCACCCAAGAGTAAGTATAGACCACTCATCGAGGATTTTCATTTGCGTGCTTAAAAAATTAATTGAAAGAGGTAAAACCAAATCCAAATAAATCTAAAATGGATTTTAATTTCTAATCAAAATAACACCTAAAAGAAATAAATTGGATCTTACAACTCTATTTGCAAAACACTATAAAGAAAGTTAATATTCAAATGAGACTGTTTCCGGTACGGTAGGCAGAAGGGTCAATGAAATTAGAAGAAGTCGCTCGTAAATCCATTGAAATCATCAAAGAAAGTGGGAGCGATGGAGTAACCACAGAAGAGCTATCTCGGCGACTGTCGATCCCAAAAAGACGTTTATATGATGTTAAGGCAATCATGAAGGCTGCCAATCTCATTTCTACATTCAGAGATAGAACTGGAACAAAGATTTATTGGAATTTTGCAAATGAACGATCGAGCAAACAGATAAATCACATTCGAGCTCATAAGATTCGAGTTTCCACTAGCGGGCTAATCACTAACGTGTCGAATAAGGGTACAGAGGTCATAATTGAATGTTCATATCCCTCTTTATCCATTGAGGCAATTAATTAACAGCTTCGACCTTGTCTTCCATCACTTTTGCGTTGTCTCAACACATACGATGAATCTTCCAAAATCAACGATCATCGATCTTTAGATTGCTTCAACTAGAGCCGTTTGATATTCACCTAATCCTCCACGTAACCCCACGGGGGAACCCACAAGTTTGCTAATAATTTTATTTTTCTTTGAGACCATAATTGAATTTCAGTTAGTGGTGGCTCAATTAGCTTGTTTCTTGAGTATGAGAAAACCATATTCATTTGTGATTAAATTCCATCCTCGAGGTACCCAAATTGTGGTATCTAGTTGATCAATTAGAAGTGGCCCCTCAAATTTTGTGTCACTGGCAAAATCTAATTTGCGGTAAACTGGAATTGATCTGTGTTCACCAATAATGTTTCTGGACTCAAAGGGTTGAATCTTAGAGTGATCTTGCATTTTAGGTAGTTTTGGATTTTCATGCGGAACAAGAAGATTAACTCTTAATGACACTACCTCAATTTCTTCATCTTTTGCTGCAAAGCCATAACGTTCCACATGGAGATCTAAGAATTGTTGTCTAATCTTTTGAATATCTTCCTCAAAATCTACAGTAAGCTCATACGACTGTCCCTTAAACCGCATTAGGATAAATTTTTGTAGTATCCGAAAGTGTGGTTGGCGATCCTGATCTGCTTCCGTTTGTAAAACCTGGGCGAGTTTAGCATATTCGGATTGTAATTCTGTCAATTTGAAATGATCCAAATTTCGAACTACGCCTTTAGAATTACTGTATGAGTAATCTGCTCCGATAAGACCAATCGCCGACCAAGCTCCCGGATATGGCGGGATAATTACTTTAGAGATTTGCATCAGTTCAGCAATTTCAACAGCATGAGCCGGACCAGCTCCACCGAAAGCTAAGAGTGAGAATTTTCTCGGATCTTGGCCTCTTTCCAAGCTTACGGATTTTAATGCTGAGGCGATATTCTCGTGAAAAATTTTACGCACACCTGAAACAAAATCATTTAGTGTTAATTGGAGCTCCGAAGCCATCTTTTCAGCTGCGTCTTCAGCAAGTATTGGCTTAAGAACCATGAGTCCTCCAGCTAATTGGTTTGACAAGAGACCAAAACAGAGATCGATATCTGTAATTGTAAGCACCGATCCACCTTGATCATATGCAATTGGACCCGGGTCCGCACCTGCACTTTCAGGTCCTACCTGAATAAGACCTGACCGAATTTGCACTAAACTACCTCCTCCTGCCCCAATGGTGACGATATCGACTGCCGGTACCGCAACTGGCAATCCACCTAGTTTTTGCTCTTGTTGAATTCCAGCTTTCCCTTTGATAATTGAGGCAACATCTGTGCTGGTACCACCG
>JACZSS010000463.1 GCA_022574115.1 Candidatus Heimdallarchaeota archaeon
GGAATAACATGACTTAATATTTAGCTCTGATAAAGTTGGGCAAATGAGCCCGTCAAGAAAGCCTAATTATTGAAGAATTTCAATTAATGTAATCAAACAAAAAGAGGGGTTCAGCGTCAAAGGAGAATTTGTCGGTTGCGAATTCAATTTTGAAATCCATCCGATGGGAAATGATATCAAAGCGATTACTTACCATGATTTTTACGTAAAAGAAACATCTGAGGGTTGGGAAGCATACGTGTTAATTGATATTTAATAGATTAGACCATATTATCCGATATCACATCGTTTTATTTATTACTGTTGTAAACTCCTTCCAATTGGAGGTCACGTCCAATGAAAGGTGACTATGAAACTCGACGCTAACAAAACAGATCAAAAAGAACTGAAAGAACATCACAAAAATTGGTCGATTCATAAATTTGGGGGATCAAGTTTACAGGACGCTTCTTGTTTTCAACGAGTCAAAGATATTTTTGTTTCGCTTAAGCTGGGAAAACAAAAAATTGCATTTGTTCTGTCTGCAATACGAGGCACAACTGATCGTCTCATCAAGATTTTTGAACTTGCGTCGGATCGAAATGAAGGGTATCCGGCGCTCCTATCGGAGATTATTAGTGAACATATAGACCTAATCCGAGATTTATTTATTGAAAATTCACTGCAGGAAGAATTGATAGAAGATTTCAAGCAAGATAAAAATAATTTACTTGACTTATTAAGAGCCGTTTGGATAAGTAATGCAAGAAATCTTCCACTTTACGAACTGATTTCATGTTACGGTGAGATTTGGTCTACCCGCATTATGTCTCGATATTTTGAATCGATAGATATCAAAAATCAGCTGGTTGACGCCCGTGAGATCTTGGTGGTTGATAAATCACAAACAGATGTGATTGTTGATTGGAAGGTCTCAAGAAGAAACATGATTGGTTTTCTCGATGCTAGAATTGAGCAAATTTCAGAGCTTGGAGATAATCTAATCATCACTGGATATATTGCCTCAAATGAGGAAGGAAATGCTACTACACTTGATAGAAACGGAAGTGATTTTTCAGCAGCAGTCTTTGGAGTATTACTTCACGCTCCTAAAGTAACAATATGGACAGATGTGGATGGTCTTTATAGCGCAGATCCTAGCAGGGTTGATGCTGCCACAAAATTAGATAGTTTGTCATACGAAGAAGCCTTAGAATTAGCTTATTTTGGAGCAAAGGTACTACATCCACGAACCATTTCCCCGTTGCTAAAAAGAAACATACCGCTTTGGATACGCAATACCTTCGACACAGAGTCTGACGGAACCAAAATTTTTAAAGATATTCAAGAAAATACAACAAGCGAGAATTTTGTCAGGGGATTTGCTACAATGGAAGGAATTGCATTGGTAAACTTCGAAGGTAGCGGAATGATGGGGGTACCAGGTATTTCTAAGAGGGTTTTTGGAGCGTTCAAAGTTGCAAACGTTTCTGTCATCATGATATCTCAGGTGAGCTCTGAATATTCAATCTGTATCGCTATTGAAAAGGAAGATGCCGAAAAGGCAAGAGCGAGTCTCGAAAATGAATTTGAGCTCGAAAGGATAAGAGGGCTTATCCAGTCAATCAAAGTGGATCTTGATTGTGGTATTCTCGCCGCAGTTGGAGACAACATGAAACTCAAGCCCGGAATAGCATCAATATTTTTCTCAGCCTTGAGCCGATCAAGAATTAATGTTCGAATGATTTCTCAGGGGAGCTCTGAAAGAAACATATCTGTTGTTTTGGATGAAAATGACCTAACTCGAGGGTTAAATGCCGTTCATTCAGCTTTTTATCTGTCATCTTTGACAATTTCTGTCGGTATAATTGGGAAAGGATTGGTAGGTAGCGCATTACTTGATCAAATTGTTTCTCAACAGGAAGATTTAGCAAATTCTTTCAATATTGATCTCCGAATTAATGCAATAGCAGATTCGAAATCAATGTTGATCCGTACTTCCCAGAAACAATCAAAAATCAATTCTGAAATAGATTGGAGAGAATTATACTCTGCTGAAAAAGTAAATTTGGACATAGACTTATTTGCAGAAGTTGTTCAAGACATATCGATCCCTCATTCAATAATCATAGACTGTTCGACCTCACAGCAAATCGCTGATAAATATCAGGAATGGTTGGAAAAGGGAATTCATATTATCACAGCCAATAAAAAAGCTAATTCTGGCACATTCGAACAATATCAATCATTGAAAAAATACAATACTCGTGGTCCTTCCCTCAATCCTCTGGACAAATCCACTTATTATTTTTATGAAACAACGGTTGGAGCAGGATTGCCGATAATTACAACAATTCGAGATTTACTCAGAACAGGAGATGAAATTATAGGTATTGAAGGGATTTTCTCCGGAACAATCTCCTTTCTCTTTAATCAATTAAGTGAGAAGACAACTTTTTCCTCGATTGTCTTAGAAGCAAAATCGATGGGATTTACAGAACCAGACCCGCGAGAGGATCTCTCAGGATTAGATTTTGCGAGAAAATTGGTGATTTTGGGTCGAGAAATTGGTTTACAGATCGGTCTTGAAGATATAAGCATTGATCCAATTATTCCAGAAGAATTTAATCATGGGGAAGTAGATGAATGGTTAGCAAATTTGGAGAATATGAATGCGATGATGAAACTCAAATATTTGGAGAATAGAGATTTAAATCAGGTTCTGAGATACGTCGGGTCTATCGTTATCGGACCAGAAGGATACACGTGCAAGATAAGTTTGAAGCCATATCCAAAGAGTCACCCGTTCGCCAATTTAGCAGGGAGTGATAATATAGTACTGTTTAAGACCAAAAGGTACAATTCACAACCACTAATTATACAAGGTCCAGGCGCAGGTGCGGAAGTAACGTCAGCTGGAGTTTTTGCTGAACTCTTAAGATTAGCAGACCGGCTTGGTAATGATTAGCCAGAAAGTCGTAAGGTGTGATGATGATTAGGAATTCACGTACAAGTTGTAAAGTATTCGCACCAGCATCAGTTGCCAACGTTTCTGTGGGATTCGATATACTTGGCTTTTCCGTCCCCGTTTTAGGAGATGAGATCATGGTTGAGAAAACCGGTTCTGGAGTAGAAATTGTAAGCATTACCGGGGTGGTCTCTGATTTACCGATGGACCCTAAGGATAATACTGCTGGTACTGCACTTCTTAAAATGTGTGAAGAGCTTGGCCTAGACCATGGATTTAAAATTACCAATAAAGGAAATATATTTTCGTTTAGATCCACTCACAACTATTAAAAAAGCTAATATATCTGTTAATGGATGTAACATACACAGATGGTATGAAGGACCATACTATAATGCGATTC
>JACZSS010000016.1 GCA_022574115.1 Candidatus Heimdallarchaeota archaeon
GATATCTGATAAATGTATGCCGATACGGATTTACAAACTAAAGTCTCTCGATTCGTAGTTTATTACCGTCGACAGGGTGATTATTCTCCTCTGTACGATTTTTTTGGATTAACTGCAATTCCTCTATCGTTGCGAGTATGAATTAAGCAAATCTGACAGAACGACAAAATCAGTTGGCCGTTTTGATTCAGATATTTTTTGACAATCAGTCAACATCAAGAACTTGGTATTGATTTGAGGTTGGTGCTGTTGTAATTAGGATACCATCAGTATAGGTAGCACTTAGCTCATTCGGGTCGATCTCCTCATTCAATTTAATTCTCAAAGAGATGTTTTTATCCCCCAAAACGGCTGCAAATTGATCCGCTGGTCTTGCCTCAACAATCATTGTATCTGGTTTGGCTCGTATCTTGATCTTTTCTTTGTCAACTCCGGGAAGAGCGAAGTAGACATGAAGAGTATTATCTATCACTTTTTGAAAAACCCGTCCACTTGACCTTCGAGAAAATTGTTCCATTATAATATCATCGTCGATTTGAAAATTCGACTCTCCTGTTAAATCAACTATACACGTTGTGCAACAACCTCCCGACGAATACTTCGTTCCCCGGTTCCTTTGTTTGTAAATTATGCTTCTCATTTTTCCTAACCTTACTTAATTTGGATTTCTCGCCATTCGTCATCTTCGATGATTGATCCAACTTTATCTTCGAGGCTTTCAATTGTGTCGCTAAGCGCTTTAGTTAAGCCTTTGAGTTTTTTCAAAAATTCTTTCGAACCGATGGGATCACTCTGAACAATACTTTCTGCTATAGAGGCAAAGTAACCCAAAGTTGCTTCATATTGCATTAAAACAGAATTAAGTGATGATGATAAAAAATTGGTTCCTGACAAACTCCGTTTAAAAGACATTTTCTCTTTATCTGACGAAATAAGCAATCCCCTAGAAGACAATCTGTGTAGGACTGGGTAAATTGATCCTTTGTCAGGAGTCCAGTGCTCTGTTTCTGAATCTAGCTTGGCTAGTAGATCTTTTGCTTTGATAAACTCGGTGGAAATAGTTGTTAGAACTAATAACTCAATGGAAGATAACGATTTCTCTCTGTGTTGGATTGAATTTATCCACATACGATCACCATTTTATTGAACTCAAATTTTTCCATAAATCATCATCCTATTGAGTCGATCTGAGTAGTCTTCTCAACAATTTTGGAATTAGTATTATTTTGAGTTCAAACTTTTGAACGAATAGCTGAATCATTGTGAGGAAGATCTTAGTTAAAAGAGTTCTGTTGGATTTTGACAGTAATGCTATTTTTATTTGATCACAAATATATAATTTATAAAATGTATGCGATTATTCTTATTTGATTAGTTTAGATATAAAGATAAGACCTGATTTATGTTTGAGTTCAAATTTAGTTCCACGACAACTTACTGCGTAAATCAACAGATTAGCTCACAAACCGCTGGAATATGATCCCTTGAATGTTTAGTTAATTTATTAACAATCGATCATTAAATCGTCTAAGAATTATTATATATTGGAAAATGTGACTTAATTAATCGTGTCAGCTAGAAAATTCATATTCATCGAATTCCTGTTTCCCTTATATATTCTAATTATCCTGATTATCGCTCAGATACAAGGGGATTATTTTGGACTATCCTTTTTGAATCTTGTGATTTTTTTTGCAAGTACGGTACCCCTAGTTGGTGTTGTATTGGGATTTGCTATTGTCACTTCGGGTAGAAATGATTTTCGCTTTAAAATGACTTTTCATTTTATCATAGCAGGATATGCTGCAGCAATTGCTGGAATTTTATGGAAAGGGACGGGTCTTTTAGATTTAGCCAATAATGATCCCGGGATTTCGTTTTCTAATGCAATTTTGAATTTTGGAATCATAATTGGACCTACCATGATTCTATTTGTGGCCGCAGTTTTAGCAGCATTTTCAGTTACCGATCCCTATACAGATCGGTTTCGAATCAAAAGCAGAGCATATATGGAAGGAAACTTGAATATACAGATTGAAGATGGGTTCATTCTTGATGACTCCGTATTTGGGCCACTAGCAACATTTTTTAATAATATTATTAAGACATCCTCCGTTCTAATTTCAAATATTCAATCCTCTAATGAGCTACTAATCAAAACTTCAAATAAACTCACTGAAAGTACCTCTGCAGTTGATTCTGCGACTAATCAAATTGCCGACACAAGCGGCCAAGTTTCAAGAAATTCATCAATCCAAGCTACGCAGTTGAATAATGCCATGAACAGAATCCTAAGCACGGATGATGTCGTTAAAGACGTAATTAGGCGTATCCAGGAAAATGCAGAATTGGTTTCAGAAATTGGAGAACAAACAGGATTACTTGCATTAAATGCTAAGATAGAAGCATCTCGAGCTGGTGAGTTCGGAAAAGGATTCGCTATTATTGCAGAGCATGTCCGCCGTTTGTCACTTGAGTCCAATAGCGCAGTTGAAAATATTATAGAAGTCGCCAATTCAATTGACACCATTCTACAGACTGAATTCAGTGAAATTCAAGCAATTATAGAGAATGTCGCTTCGTTATCTGAAGAAACGGCTGCGGCATCAGAACAGGTAGCAGCATCTTCTGAAGAATTTACGAGTACGATGCAAGAAATTAACTCACTTTCTAGCACACTATCCTCTCATGTGATATCATCTAATAAAGTGATTACGGAATTCCTAGAATAATCACTCGATATATTGAATACACATATCCGTTTTAGGTATCTTGCTGTCTTTCTATAGCATGTTTGACCTCACTATCTCTGAACAGGAGGTTTTTGAAATACTAAAATCATACGAAAACCCTCATAGGTTCACCTGGTCGACCTTCGTACGAGGTAAAATAATGGACTTGTTCCAAACTAGTTTGTTGTACGTGGAACAAAAGTTCACCCAAACTTATCATGGTAAGCTTGTGTTCATCAACATAGTGCTGGACAAATTGGCCATCATCAATTATAATGTTCATTTGATGAATCCAGTGGGAATTCTTCAGATCAATCTCATGATTCACAAATACTGTTATCTGTTTATCATCAACATTGTATTTTCTCAGTTCTGGAGCTTTGTATCCCTTAATCATCCCATAGAAATTCATAAGATCAACTAAAAAATAGCCGCCTGGAACTAACGCGTTCGCGACCTGATTGAAAGCATTCTTCCATTCATTATATTCTCCTAAATAAGCCATAGTACCATTGATACTAAAAATAAAATTGAATTCATTTTTAACTTTGAGTGTTTGAAATGATCCTTCTTCGATTACAATTGATACTTTTTCTTCTTGAGCATTCTTCAGGGCCTAATCTCTCATTGCTGAAAATGGTTCTTGACCCACAATCTTGTAACCTTTTTTTGTCAGAGGGATTAAGAGCCGTCCAGTCCCTGCACCCATGTCTAAGATCTTATGATTTTGGGTTTCAATTGATGTAGTTTCAAAAAGCCATTCGAGAAAATCTAATTCAGGAGTTTTATCGTTAAAATAAAGCATATCATAGAGATCGCCTCGTTGAGAATAGACAAAGGATTGTGGCATGATTAGTATGTGTCATGTGAATGTATAATGTTTACTTTAATATGCTCAATATTTTCACTTTTCGTCGTAATTATGAGATCTAACTAAAGGGTAGACATATTGAATTGTCCAGCAGAAATACAACTAATCATATCAATCAATTTAGTTATGATTCTGATAATAATACCCCGATTAGTAAATTCTGGCTGAAACAGAGTTGGAAGTTTTAAGAGAAATTGATATCGAGGGGTATTCAGGGACGTTAGGAAAAAGATGGGATATACATTAATTACAGGCGCAACTGGAGGTATTGGCAAGGCTACTGCGACTTTACTAGCCTCAGAAGGACAAAATTTACTGTTAGTTGACATTGTCAATCCAGCTGAATTCGCGCTTCAGATCATGGAAGAAGGGATAGCAGTCGAGTCGCTACAAATTGATATTTCAAACTTGGAAAGCACACAAGTGGTTACCCAATTTGTAGCAGAAAAGAAGTTCACCCTCGATGGGGTAGTACATTTAGCTGGTATCACACGGGATAAATCCATGTTGAAAATGGACAAATCCGAATGGGATCAAGTCATCGGAGTGAATTTAACGGGAACCTTCAATATCCTTAAGGTGTGTGCACCATTGATGAAAAGTGCAGGAGGTTCAATTGTCTTGACCGGATCAACTTCGGCTCTGTTCGGAAATTTTGGTCAGATCAATTATGTTGCTTCAAAGGGAGGAGTTGAAGCCATGACCAAAACTGCGGCACGGGAGCTTGCCGCATATAATATCCGCGTCAATTGTATCATTCCAGGATTTATTGATACACCCATGACCAGGAAAATGCCTGAAGAACGATATAATGCGGTACAACAAATGATCCCATTAAAGAGAGCAGGGCAGCCCGAGGATGTTGCAGAACTTATCAATTTTCTAATTTCATCCAAATCATCATACATTACAGGTACTTCAATCTTGATCGATGGGGGATTTCGAATGTAAAGAGAAAAATAATTGACCTCACGAGATGGATCTGGTGTCAAGCTAAGAGTATTTTCTGAAATTTAATTAAGCAGCAAATACATTAAATTGTTATGTAGATATGTTGTTAATCATCCAAGCTAATTTTCAAGATTTTTAATTTCTATTTCATATTTCATTCGGGCCACGTCATCAAAAATATGTAAAGCGGTAATTTCGCAAAATTCCATACCAGCTTCGTGCAGCCCTTCATTTTATCCTATACGAAGATGATATTTCGTAACATCCAAACCTGTTTCTCGGGTGCACTGTATTATGATCCATGTCGTGAAAAATATTTTGTTGGAACAACTCGATCTAGACGAGATGACCCCCTATGTGTCAGTGATCTCCGTTTTCAAGACAATAATATTTTATAAGTTCAAGAAATGCCTCAGCTCCTTTCAGGATTTGAAGAGGTAACCACATAAACAGTTATTCCTTTTCTTTTCGCTACCAAGTATTTATGCCTAGCTGCATATTTGTAGTATCTTATAGCGGGGGTCCCCAAGTCATTAAATGAATGAAATAATCCAAATCGGGGATTTGCATTAATTAGGTTAATCGGGGGCCTACTGACATTTACTAACAACCTATTAAATCTTCGAAAAAAGCACCTCCACCACAATCTCCATAAATTAATAATCAATGGAGGGCGTAAAATGATGATTAAATCACATGTCGATTCTATTATCTCGAGCAACCAAGAATAGTTTCCGTCTATGAGCCATTTTTTCCGAGAAATAAGAGTATGAATCACATCTTTTAGTTGATCGCGATCTATTTCTCCCCAATTTTCTAACCAATACAGATCATCAATGTGGATTCGTTTCATCCCTAATTTTTCTCCAAGGACTTTCGCAACCACTGATTTTCCAGTACCATATCCCCCACATACATTAATTCTCTGATAACCATGCAAGATAATCTCATCTCGAAAAAATTAGCTATTAAGGCTTCAATTCTATTTTCAATAATTGCTTTTAGTTAGGATTGAGATTTAGTATAGATTATAGACAGATTCACTTATGACATCTGGAACCAACAAATCTTGTGAGTGAGCAAAATAGAATATGGATCATTTAACAATTCCGATTCTTTGATAATACTATTGCTTTATCATTCTCATCAAAATTTTTTTATGAAAATACTTATAAATTTTTGCCGAATATTCTTGGTATGACTGAATCAGAGCCCAATATTGATGGACCAATCGAAAATTTTGTCAAGGTTGGAAATTTTTCTGACTTTCAGGAAAATCAATGTAAGGCTATGAATGTTGGTGGAAAACGGTTATTATTTATAAAAGATAAGGATCAAGTCTTCGTATTAGATAATAGATGTCCCCATATGGGTTTTCCTTTAGACAAAGGCACTTTAAAAAACGGTATTCTAACCTGTCATTGGCACCATGCACGATTTGATATTTGCGGAGGAGGGGCATTTGATATTTGGGCAGATGATGTGGATATTTATCCGATAAAAATGGTCGACCAAGAGGTTTGGGTAAATCCCAATCCAAAAAAGGATGTGATAAAGCATTATACTGCACGTTTGAAGCTTGGATTGGAACAGAATCTGTCGTTGCTCATTAGCAAATCAGTTATTGAATTACTCGCAAATGGGGTAGATCCCTTGATTCCCTTTAGAATTGGGATTGAATTTGGAACCAAATATCGGGGTAATGGATGGGGCTCAGGATTAACCATACTTACAGCCATGATGAATATTTTCTATGATGTGAAAGAGGAAGATAAGCCTCTAGCATTATATCATGGATTGATAGCAGTTGCTTCTGACTCAAGTAACCGATCACCGAAATTTCAAATTGGATCTCTTCCAGAAGGAGAAACGGATATACTCAAAATAAAAACTTGGTTTCGAGATTTTGTTGATGTGTTCAATGGTGATGGTTCAGAACGGTGTTTATCCTCTGCAATAGACATAGGCGCTTCACGAGATGAAATCGCAGATATGCTCTTTACAGCGGCCACAGATCATCATTTTATGGACGAGGGGCACTTAATCGATTTTATTAATAAGGCATTAGAAGCAGCTGACTTGCTTAATTGGCAAAATTCTAAACTCATCTTGTCAAGTTTGATACCGATATTTGTCAATGCCAGTCGTGCCGAAGACTCCAGTGCTTGGAGAACACCCATTAATTTACTTGAGTTGACGGATACTGCTTTTCTAAAACTTGGTGATGCGGTTAGGAAAGGAAGGCTGAAAATTGGTTCTTGGACTCAACACAGACGGCTTGTTGACGTTCTTATGGATGACAATCCGAGTTTGATTGTTGATATAATGTTACAAGCTCTTGAAGATGGAATTGAGATGATCGAACTTGCTCGGATAATAGCATACGCCTCTGCATTGAGAATTGCACATTTTCATACTGTTAACGAATTTGGAGATTGGGATAATGTTCATCATGCATTTACTTATGCTAATGCTACCTATCTTGCAATGGTCAGAGCACCATCCGTGGATCTGTTACGAGCCGTCTTTGATGGGGCGATGTTTAACTATTTAAACCGATTTCTAAATATTCCATCTGCGCCATTACCAAAAATTTCTAATTCAAACCATGTCAATCCCGAAAAGTTCGAAGATGAATTACTAGATCTATTGAATCGGCAACAACAAGTAAATAGATCAGCAACACTTGTTGCATCTCACCTACAAAGCAGTGAAGATTCTAAATTGGTTCTTGCTGGGTTAGGTTCAGGTTTACTTCGAGAAGATCGAAGCTTTCATAGTTTACAAATTATCGAAGCTGCTTTTCGTCAGCATAAATTAGCTAATGATAAGGAGGAGGGAATAAATTTTCTTGTCGCAGGCGCGAGATTCCTTGCCGCCCATTCTCCTTCAAGGAGAGCTCAGGGGCAAACTTACAAAATTGCTACAAAATTATTTCGTCGAGAAGAAATTTACGAAACTGGATAGTTAAATGCTCATGCAGTCCATAATCTATCGAAGAAGCTATTACGTCACCAGCTCATCTTTTTAGTGATATATTTCAATCAGTCTTGGTTTAGACTCACCCTCCCACACGATTAATAAATTCTAGAGTTATATAAGGCATTAATAAACAACAATCTTACCTTCCTCTTCAAGACGTTTTAGCCATTTAACAATTGCTTCACTGAACGTGGAGAAATCGTTGTTATACAGATACAAAGAATCAAGATTTTGTAGATTTGTGATTGTATGGGGAAGATCTGTAAGCAAATTATCATTCAACCTTAGTTCAGTTAGTTGTTTAAATTCAGAAATCTTATCTGGTATAACTTTTAATCTGTTATTTCCAAAATTAATTTCGGTGAGATCCTTCATTGTGAATAAACTAGATGGCAATTCCTCAATTTGATTCTCATAACATATTAATTCTCTAATATTCCGCATCTCCCCTATAGAAACAGGTAATTTTTTGATTCTGTTATTGTAAACATTTAATTTTTGCAATCCGCTTAATTTTGTTATCTCTTCGGGAAGGGATTCAAGTTGATTGTTATGCAGAAATAGTTCATGAAGATTGGAGAGATTACTAATTGCATCAGGTAAATGAGCTAATTCATTATTCCTTAGATCAAGCACCTCGAGATTTTTTAATTTAATTACCGAAGCGGGTAAAGAACGTAATTTATTATTTCTTAAATCCAATATTTTTAGATTCACAAGATTTCCAATGTTTGAGGGGATGGTTTCGAATCCTTTATTATTTAGCCCCAAGGCGACAATCATATTTTTGTTGACCACAAAGCCGAATGTCCCATTATCAATAGAGTCAATTGATGGAATTGGCTCATTAATCTTTTTCTCAAGGGTGGTCAATACCTCAACTTCTTCTGACACCATCTGGATTTCATTATACTTTCTCAATCAATATCTCTTTCCTTCTCTATGACTCAGGTCGTACTAATAATTAAAAATTCCGAGGAAATCGTTTAAATAATACGCTCCGCAAGTATTTTTGTGCCTAAAATAACCATCGAAAGCGAAGGTTCTTTTGAAGTCAAGTTTGGGCAACGTTTAGTTTTAGCTATTGAAGAGGCTGGTATCGATATCCTCCATCGATGCGGTTCTTATGCGGCCTGTACAACCTGTCGAGTTGAGTTTTTGGAAGGAGAACCCCAGCTGATGACCGAAGCAGAGCAAAACATAATCAGAAAACGAATTGAAATGGGGGATGAACAGATCGTAAATGCAAGGTTATCTTGTCAAATATACGTAGAACAGGATATGCATATTAAAGTTCTTCAAAGATTAAGAGACTCTCGTCAAAGTAGTCCTGGTAGAACACCAAAACCACACGTAACTCCAGAACCTAGATGGATAGGTGACGAAACAATGACATTTTTCGAAAACAGAGTTACGGTTGCCAATGAGTTAGGAAATCTTAACATAAGGGCCAACGCCTTATCAGGGTTAGGGTTAAAACTGTACGATCAACACAAATTCAAAAAAGCTAAGTCGAAATTTCTTGAAGCAGAGGCAATTTTCCTCGAATTAAAGGATCAAGCTGGCTTGGCTAAGGTAAAAAATCTTTTAGCTAATACTTATTGGTTTGAAGGACAATTGGATAAATCAATCGAGCTTCGAAAATCAACCCTTGCGATATACTCAGACCTTAACAATCTGAACCAGTATGCAGGTGTTCTTGAACAAATTGCATTTGATCATAATCAAATAAACGAATACGATATAGCGCAGACGTATTTTCTTAAGGCTAAAGAAATCTATGAACAATTAAATTCGAGTTTTGGTATTGCAACCGCAATAAAAGACGTAGCTCTGACTCATCGTTTCAAGGATGAGTATGATGAAGCTTTAAAGTTTTTAGTAGAAAGTAAATCTATTTTTCAGACAAATAATCGTCAAGAGGAAGTAGCAAAGATCCTTCAGCATATTGGTCATGTCTACGTTTTGAAAGGAGATTTTGAGAGGGCTTTGAGTAATTATCTTGAGGGCATGGAAATCCTGAAACAGTTGAATTCTAAATTCTACCTTTCACGGATTGCAAGTGCGGTAGGGAAAGCATTTTCATTAAAGGGTGAATTGAACCAAGCTCTTGATTATTACAATGAAGCAATTACTATTATCGACGAAATGGAAATGAATTCACCAGTTTATGAGCAGATTAATCCATTAATAGGGATCGGTAACGTCCATTCGATTCAAGGAGAACTAGATCTGGCTATTGGTAATTATAACAGAGCTCAACTAATCAGTGAAGAAATCCAGTGGAAATTTGGTGAGATAGATGCGTTAAATGGATTGGGAGATGCTTATTTCAAGAAACGAGAACTAGGAAAAAGTATCACTTATCTGACCAGAGCACTTGAAAAAAGACAAGAAATTGGAGATAAGCTCGATATTGCCGAGAGTTTGTTTACGCTTATTGTGGTATTTGTTGAACGTAATAACCGAGATAAAGCAAAAGAAATCCTCAAGAACTTATCTCAAATAAATAACGAATTGACAAGTAAACAAGTAAACCTCAAGTCAAGACTCGCTGAAGGAATCGTTCTAAAAGGGAGTAATAGAATGAAAGATAAAATGAAAGCTCAACAAATTTATGAGGATATATTAAGCGAAGAGGTATTTGATCATACCTTAATTGTGTTAACATTATTGAATTTGTGTGAAATATTAATAATCGAGTTACAAAGTTTACAAGACAAAGAGGTTCTCGAAGAAATAAATCAGCTTGTCAATAGATTGCATGAAATTGCAAAGCTGCAACAATCCTATCAATTACTCACTGAGGTTCATATTATCAAATCGAGGTTAGCTTTGATTGATAATCAAGTCGATGAAGCAGTTGCGTTATTAGACGAGGTACTGACTTTAGTAGAAGCAAAAAATCTTGATTACTTATCAACAAAAATCACTTCACAAAGAGTATTTATTATGTCACAAATTGAAACTTGGTCAGATTTAGCGTCTCAAAATGTATCGTTGAGAAAAATGATCGAACAAACCCAATTACAAGATTATATTAAGACAAGTCAACAGATAGTCAGATTTGAAGAACAAATTCAAGAATCAAAAGATAAACCTTATTCAGTAACAGGCCGTCAATAAATTCAAAAATCCGAAATATATTTTGAAGTTGGTGGACTCTCGATCGATATGTTCGGTTACTTGGCATCAAACAACGTTTGTTGCTAATTTGGATCGATTAATCCCAGCAAATGATCAAGAAGTAAGTCCAAGTTTTACATCCTCAGAGACAACTAACCAGGTAAATCTAATAGCTGTTTGAACATCATCTAATCCCGCCAAATTCTTCAACAATTTCATCAATCGAGTATCTCTCTTCAAGATTTGCCAAAATTATGGAAACTGGAATCCTTGTCCCCTGGATGCAAGGTTTACCACCCAGTTTACCCTCAACACGTTCTATTCTAGGTATCAGTTCTACGATTGCTACCTATAAGTATCAATTAATCCAATTTCAAGTCATTCGTTATCCGAGGTGTAGGCTCGCGAAAATCACTTCAGCTTAACCACGGCATGACTTGACAAAGTTAAATTTCTTAATTATTTTTTATATCATAAAGTGATAATCGTTGTGGCTGATCAGACTGAAGACCTATCAAAGCAATAAGTTACTTGTAAGTGAAATCGCTGAAACCTGATTGCTCATTAATTTTTAGGCAATTTTGAAATCGATCTAAACCGTGAGAACGGTGAATTGCTCAGCTGATATATTATTAATTGTATCTGCGAGCTTTTCAAGATTTTCAATTTCTGTCTCATATTTCATTCTGGCTAGATCATCAAAGATATCTAACTCGGTAATTTCGCTTAATTCGACACCAGCTTCATGTAATTCTCTCATTTTGTCATAGGCAAAGAAAATATTTCGTAACATCCAAACCTGCTTCTCTGGCGCGCAGTATTGATCCACCTCGTGAAACGCGTTTTGTTGAAGCAGATCCTCTTTCAGCACTCTAGCAGCTTCTAGGGTAATTCGTTCGATGGGAGGCAATGCATCTGGTCCTACAAGCTGTACAATTTCTTGAAGTTCATTGTCTTCTTGAAGTAGTGTGAAAGCTCGAGTCCTTAATTCTGGAAAGTCCTCACTAAAGACCTCCCGGTACACCGGTTCAAGCACATCCCAGTACAGAGTGTAGCTATCAAGATAAGAAATGGCTGGAAAATGTCTTTGTTCAGACAGCTTCTTGGTGAGTGCCCAAAAGGCCTTGACAATGCGGAGTGTGTTTTGGGTGACAGGCTCGGAGAAATCTCCACCTGGCGGACTTACCGCACCAATGATGGAAATTGATCCAATACGATCATCGGAGCCTAAACATGCGACTTTTCCACCTCGTTCATAAAACGCGGCAATTTTGGATCCAAGATACGCTGGATATCCACCTTCACCAGGCATTTCTTCCAATCGACCGGAAATCTCACGCATGGCTTCTGCCCAGCGAGAGGTTGAATCGGCCATCATAGCTACATCGTAACCTTGATCCCGAATATACTCTGCCATGGTGACACCGGTATATACCGATGCCTCACGCGCTGCAACTGGCATGTTTGATGTATTTGCAATCATTGTCGTTCGCGCAATAAGTGGGTGCCCGGTTTTGGGATCTTTCAAGTGGGGAAATTCTTCAAGCACATTAGTCATCTCATTGCCTCGTTCACCACAACCCACGTAGACAACTACTTGAGCATCAGAGAATTTAGCTAAAGAATGCTGAGTCACCGTTTTTCCAGTACCAAATGGACCGGGAACTGCAGCGACTCCACCTTTTGAAATTGGGAAAAATGTATCAAAAATTCGTTGACCAGTGAGCAGGATCTCATCCGAAGGTAGTCGTTCTTTGAAGGGACGAGGAATACGAACTGGCCAAAGATGATACGCCAATACATCATGTGAATTACCTGCGTCATCCTCAACCGTACAAAGCACATGTTGTATATTGTATTTTCCAGATTTTACAATACTGGTGAACT
>JACZSS010000464.1 GCA_022574115.1 Candidatus Heimdallarchaeota archaeon
AGCCGCACGGGCCAGGCCCCCCCAGCTAGGCAAGCCCCAGAGGCCACCTAACCACCTGTGGACAACGTACCCGAGGATCCACTTATAAACCAGTTATCAAGAAGAACCCACGAACAAACACTAACCAGAGAACAATCAGAAGAGAGAAAACAGTAAGAATATCTAGAATATCTGAAATAGTAATTATAATTGGTGTCGATGGGTCAAACTATCTCAGAAAAGATTCTTTCGAGACAAGCAGTCGACCAGCGCGATGTATTTGCCGGAGATAGAGTCGATGTTAAACCAAATTCTGTGCTATCAAACGAAATGCTACCTATGGTAAGTATCTCCAAATTCTTCATGACAGGAGCTAAAACCGTTAATCAAGAGATTGCGGAGAATATGCTAATAATTCTTGATCATGGGGGTATTGGTACAACTGATAAAATGGTTGATTTACATCAAATGAGTAGGGATTTTGCAAAAGAACATAATTTAATGCTTGATGATGCTGGATCTGGCATATCTCATGTGGTATTTCATGAGAAAGGATTTGTCAAACCAGGTTACTTAGTTCTTGGAACAGATTCTCATACCGTGACTCATGGAGCATTTAATTCCTTCGCTAAGGGTATTGGCGGTTCAGATCTAGTCGAATTGATGGTAAAAGGCACTACTTGGTTGGACGTTCCAGAAACAAATATCGTTAAAGTGGAAGGTAAGCTACCTGAAAATGTCTATTCGAAGGACCTTCTTTTGTATGTGAACGGGGAGAAGAAAATGACTTGGTCGACTGATAAAACAATCGAGTGGAAAGGTGCCACCATTCACGATCTATCGATGGAAGCAAGATTGACTATGTCGAATATGGCGATCGAACAAGGGGCGGTGGCTGGTATAATGCCACATGATCGCAAAACAGACGATTATCTGAAAGATGTTCCGGGAGATAGAGAAAGTCTACCAGTTAAACCTGATGAAGATGCACAATATGCTGAAACGTTCGAGGTTGATGCAACAGAGCTAGTTCCGGTTGTAGCTGCACCTCACTCCCCAGATAACGTTCATCCCATATCAGAGATCGGAGATGTCGAGTTGGATCAGGTATTCATCGGGAGTTGTACAAACGCCAGAATCGAAGATATGGAGATTATGGTTAAAATTTTCAAGCAAGAAATCGATAAAGGAAACAAAGTGAAACCTCGAACTCTGGTGATTCCAGGATCTGCTGCTGTAGGTCTTGAGGCGGCAAAACGAGGATATATTCAAATTTTTATGGAATCGGGTGCAGTATGGTCATACTCAACATGTGGCGCTTGTTATGGTGGTACACAGGGACGAGTCGGACCGAATATGACTGCTCTTTCCACGACTAACCGAAACTTCATTGGACGAATGGGTGGTGATAAGACGTCCATGGTATATTTGAGCAGTCCCGCAACTGCGGCGGCAAGTGCTTTTGCAGGTAAAATTATTTCAGCTGATATGCTAAACTAAGTGGATCTGATTAGGACGGACCATTACAACTAGCAAAATAACGTTAGAACAAGTAATCAAAAGGCCATTCCTCCTTTTCTTCTTTTTGTAATCTTAGTAGGAAAAACAAATGATAACCTTATTAATTTTTTCTGCATTTTTTGGAATTAAGGGATATGAAACTAGCCTTGGTTAATGGAAACAAAGTCATTTCGGTATTCGGTTTAATCATTATGTTTTTGATGATTAAATCCGCTCCTTCAAGCGCTTACGCGCTCAATGGGGTTTTTATTGATACAAATGGTTCTTCACAGAGTTATGAAGCATACAATAACAAAATCCTGATTGTGGATGCTACAGCTTCTTGGTGCACATCATGTGATCCTCAATTGATTGAGTTGCAAGAAGTGTATAATTTAGTTGATTCTCGGATCAAAATTTTAACCCTAAGTGTTGATACGGCAGACACCCCAACTAAAATGGTTGGTCTCAAAAACAAGTTTACATCACCTTGGACCTTTGGTATAGATAAGAGCTCTGATTTTCAAAGCAAATATCCTGTAGCAGTTTTACCAACATTACATATTTTTGATCTCGAAGGAAATTTCTATAGTAAGTATGAAGGAGTCACTAGTGCAAATACCATAATGACTCAAGTAAACCTGATTTTAAGTAATGAGGTTAATAACGAAGAAGAGTTTGTACCGTTCGAAGTGCCAGAAGCGAGAACTGATCAATCAAGTGCCATTGATAATTTGTTTTCTAACAGACTTTTCATATTTGCAATTCCTGTTCTGCTAATGTTATTTGCGTTTAAATTCCTCTCGCCAAATCGAGTCGACACATCTCCAGATGATGTTATCTCCAAGACTACTAAGACCAAAATCGCTGATAGGTTGAGGCTAGAAAATCAATGGATAGAAAAACCAAATACTACCAAGCAAACAATAAAAAAGAAACAAAAGAAAAAAGGGAAAGGCAAAAGCGTGAGATCGATTGATCGGTCATAATCAATATTCACTAGGGTCTTAGGTGAGTTATCTTGGTTACATTAGTCATACTATCAATCAATTTGATATTTGGACTCTTGACTACATTTAGTCCTTGTCTATTTCCATTACTACCCACGTACCTGGCAATTATATCTTCTTCAGGTAATTCCTTAAGAAAACGAACGATTTCAGTGTTTGCGCTTATGCTTGGGGTTTTTATCGTATTTTTTGTTATGTCAATTTTTTTGAACGCAACGATCTCTCGTTTTCTGATTTTAAATTATGTTACTTTTGCAAGATTCCAAGCGATTCTGCTTATTCTAAGCGGTTATTTAATTATTCAAAAACCGAGTTTCTTGTCAAAAATACAAGTACCAAACAAATTTTATCAGTTATTATATGATCACGAAGACAAGCCCAGTCCGATAAAGATTAGTTTCATGCTTGGCTTGTTTTACACCATCATTGCAGCACCTTGTGCTGGTGGGTATTTTATTACAATTTGGCTTCAGACACTAGGAAAATCTATTATTGAACAAGTATTACTAATTTTAGTTTTTTCTATCGGTGTAGGATTGCCCTTCTTAGTTTTTAGTGTACTTTTTCCATCAACGAAATCAATTAACATTCCAGGACTTGGGGCTACCTCCAACCGTATTTCAATAGTGGTTGGCATAATCTTAATATTGTCTGGATTTTATCTTTTCCTGACAGTTTACCCATGATCTGTCTGTTAGGACGTTTGCCGAACTTGTTTACACCTGAAATTATAAACTAAAATTTATGAGGTTTGATCGATCATAATAACCTTCCAGACCAGCTATTATCAGCTGGCTCTATTTAGTCTATATAGTATATTGAGGTCACCCTTAAGACTTATTCGAGACATAGTAATAT
>JACZSS010000465.1 GCA_022574115.1 Candidatus Heimdallarchaeota archaeon
TTAACCAACTAGAGTTTTCGGACAATAACGTACAATGTGGCAAATCCGTGACCATTAACATGGATGTTTTTAATTTGGGAACTAACGATGAGAAAGTAAAACTTGCTATCTCAAACCAGGAATTAGGCATAAATATCAAGGAATCTTTTGAATTAAGCAAAGATCCATTTGCCAATGATAATAGTTTCACCAAATCTTACAATATTAAATTACCATCTAATATTAATCCTGGTACATATACTTTTGTAGCGAACTTATTTTATGGAGTCAATGTGCAGAGTTCTAATGTTGATTTGGATGTTGAATGTAATGAATTAAACTTTAAAGAATCTAAAGAAACAGAAAATAAGGAACAACTGGCCACGTAGGCCAGTTTCATCCTTAAACTAGTAGTAAGATGCAGTAATCCCCAATTCTTTTACTAATTCTTTGTATCGATTTCTGATGGTGACTTCAGTCACACCGGCAATATCTGCAATTCCCTGTTGGGTAAGCTGTTTATTGTGTAGAATACCTGCGATGTAAATTGAAGCTGCGGCTAACGAAACTGGGTCCTTACCCATCACTAGTTTCTTTCGTTTTGCATGAATGAGTATCTCTCTCGCTTCTCTGGTAACGGTACCCTCAAGTTTTAATTCACTTGCAAACCTAACGATGTAGTTAATGGGGTCGGCCAATGGAATTTTTAGCTTAAGTTCGGTCACCAATAAACGATAAGCACGTCCTAATTCTTTTTTATTAATTCGAGATTGACTGGCTATTTCATCAAGCGTTCTTGGAAGATGTCGCTGTCGAGCTGCAGCGTATGTTGCCGCCGAGATCATTTCTTCGATTGATCTTCCTCGGATTAAATTGGCTTTGAGTGCATTTCTATAAATGATAGAAGCGGTTTCTTTGACAGTTTTAGGAAGAGTTAGTTGGCTTACAAGTCTGTCAAGTTCACGCATGGCTTTGGTTAAGTTTCTGTCCTCTGAACTGTGTATTCTACTTCTAGAGTTCCACTTTCTGAGTCTATAGAAACGGTTGCGTTGTTCTGCAGAGAGTTTTTGACCATAGGCATCTCTATCTTCCTGTCCAATTTGGGTAGATAACCCCTTATCATGAATTGTATAGGTAGTAGGTGCTCCAATTCGCGATCGACTATCTCTCTCCTCACTACTATATGCTCGCCATTCCGGACTGTCATCAATTATCATGTCATCGACAACTGTACCGCAATCCCGGCATATAATTTCTCCTCGGGTTTTGTCCTGAATTAAATTTTTACCTCCACATTCTGGACAGATATAGGTGGAGGCAGATGAACTATCTGCTGTGCTACTCAATTTTTTTCTCCTCGAAATTTTAGTTATATTATAAGGACCACAACTGTGCCCTATTGCTGGTTTTATCGAACGAGTAAACAATGATCTTTGGAAAACCATTTCCTCCGTTGTTACCTGAAACGAACGATCAATACTATTAGTACAAGGCATATATATAAACCTTTCTAATGCGATAAACGATTCTCGGAGTAGAGAGTTCTTCTCTATAATTTTGACAATTTCAGCCAAAAATATCCGCAAAAAAATGCTTCATTTAGGTGTATAATGAATAATCCCAGCAAAGTTTTTTCTATAAATATCAAGGATTAAATCCAGTAACTTGTCATGTGAATACCACGAAAATAGGGTCTCCAAAGGTTTTTCATTTCCAATACGTATCACTGTGTTGTGTAAATTGCGAACTACGAGTTGCTCGCTCATAACCAGTAATTGTCCTATGTCAGTAATCGGATCTAGGGGTGATTTCTCATTTGAGTTTTTCTGCGAGAAAACTTGGTCGGTGCTAATAAAATATAATTTAGAATTTGATACTTGCATTACCTCCATCAAATGCTCAATAATTTCAATATAGACAATATCTAACAGTTCTACGTCTTTAGTCGTTTGCTTTGCAGTCAGAAGTGGGCTAAAATAAACGATCAAATCGGGTTCAAAGTCCATTATCTGTATAGTAAGTTCATGAAAATTTCTAATATTGATTTCAATTCCAACTTGAGTCTCATCTTTGAGTTTGTTCTCGAACTCATCTTCTGTGTTGAGTCGGATTACTAATCTGGAGTAAGAATCAGATAGTCTAGATATTGATCTTTCATCAAGATAGCTAACATCTCCGAGAAATAGTATCTTGATCACAGTTGATTTTATCCTTGTGAGATATTCATTTTACACTTATAATTGTTTCAGCCTGCTACTTACGATTAGTCTTGCATAGATTCATATCGAGTCACTTCCGTGTAATTATTAGCTAATTGCATGGCGTTTGTGGTTTAGAAAAATCAAATGAGAACTAAGATCTAAGGGTTTGAGAGGCTCAAATCATTAAACCACAAATATAAAAATTTATACAGCACCACGATTTACCGGATTACATGTATTTTGATCAAACCGGCAAGTATCTCAATTCCAAACTATTATTTCACCAGATTAGATCTCATATCCCCTACCAACAATTGCTTTAGATGCAATCTTTAAACTTGTAAAATAATTCCGTATTCCAAGTTAGATTATAATCCTTCGACGTTAATTCCAAAAGCTCTGAATGATAACCTTTACCTAACACCAAGAAGAGCTTGCCAAAATCGTAAAACTCCTTCACAAAGATAATTGCCTCATCATGGGAAATTTCAGTTTGAAAAGATTCCTCTGTCCATGCGCCCTCATAATAAACAGGAATTTCAAGAAACCAGCGATCTTCAACCAATCGTCTCATTTGAAAGAAACCGTCGAAAATTTTTGTCTTGAAAACAATAAAATTGTCATCAAAATGAAATTTTGTAGGTTGAGAACGCATCAGAAGTAATGCCTGTCGAAGGCTGGTCTTGACGTCATGTTTGGAACCGGAAGGTACGCTTAATGATGTATAAACTTCAATTTCTGAGGGATCGATCACTTTTTTCTCTTCAATAAAGTGAAATTTGATTTGAAAATCGTCTTCTTCGTCCGGGTCGGTCATAAGCTCCGTTTTCAGTTTGATTTGCATTTTTAAACAAGCAGATGGTGATGAACAGAACTAGCACGTTTTCAATTTGGCCTCTGCACCTTTTTGGCCATCTTTAACTCCCAGATATTATTTGTTTAACAAAGCCAAAATATCAGATTCTATAATCGATTTCATCAGATTTTATTGATCAGGGTCAATTAAAATCACTAGTGTTGATCAACAGAAGGAACCTCCGTCTATTCAAGACAAGAACCTTCTATGAAGTGGCGTAAGGTATCCCGTGGTGGACGGCGCCCGCTAGTAGAAGGAGACTGAACTCGTTAACGATCCCTCAATTAGGGATCGAGCGATCATTATCTT
>JACZSS010000466.1 GCA_022574115.1 Candidatus Heimdallarchaeota archaeon
CTTCTTGCAGGGCTTTCACGTAATATTTAGCGCTACTTTTTTTCGGTTTGGTATCTCGAGCATACAGCCTGAAAAAGAAGGAGCTCCCTTCACCTAAGTTAGTCACGTAACCGCGATTACGGAGATCTTTGTAGACAAAATATCGAAGCATGAAATCATCAATGACTTCGGCAAAGTATTTTGACAAACCTCGGGCAGAGGTTTCAACTGTAGCACTTTCAACCGTAATCCTTTCAAGTTCTAAAAGATGCAGAGTTTCAAAACAATCTAGCCGAACCCCATTTTTTTCAGGAGTGCCATAATGCCCTTTATTATATAACGATATAGAATGAGTGCCTGTGCATAAAACGGTTGTATCTTCCAAGGTCGAAGGAATAACCGGGATCCGTTTGTTTTCAGTCATTGGCAACCATTCCTAAACTAATTTTAGGAAAATAAGTTATATCTATTTCTGTATTGAGTATGTAATTTCAATATGATCAACACCTGGAGCAAATGATTTTACTTTTTGGATCTCAACTTTCTCAATCTGTGCACCCAATTTTTCAAGATGAGATGTGTAGATGTCAAGCGTCTTTTGATATTCTTTGTTCTTTGCTAATGGATGTAAATGAAGAATGGATTTGGCCTTGCTAATTCGCAAGGCCGATGCTAAATGATCCCGCGCTACTGCGTGATACCCCATAAACACACGATCAGCCCAGTTTAATGTCTTTAAATTGCGTGAATCTTGATTTTTCGTAACTACATCGGATAAATTATTGAGTTTTAAGGTCTTCAGCAAGAATTGGTACGTATACTCATTTCTTTCAACCAAAATTGCCTCGATATTGTTATATTTTATTGCTTGAAGGGTCAAATTACCTACCGCGGCGAACATATCAACAATCTGCTCACCTGCGTGAACAGTTGTAATTAGTCGTTTCCTCAGCTGGCTATTTCCGCCTGAAAACGTAATATTTGCAATATCAAGTGCATATTTGACCCCATTTTCAATATGAACTGTGAGTGTATCTCGATCACCAGCTAGAAATTTGAGTTTCGGTCTTCGTACCTCACCAGTCGTTGTTAAATGCTGGAACACACTTGTTGACCAAGGAAGTACTTCGAGGACTGCCCTACCCAGTTTTTCAGTCAAGTCGAATTTTGACCTGAGTATTACTTTGTCTCCAAGTCGTTTATATCCACTTGGAACGTTCTCAGTCTCGATAACTTGTAAAACCGAGTCTCTAAAGTTCATGTCCTCGGGTTAATCCTCAATTTTTTTCGAGTTAAAAGCTTAGTTCGGTGTTAGAACTTTTATATCATTCAATTTCCACAAACGTCTGTGAAACCATCTGATATCCAGCTATTACGGATTTACACACTAGTCCAAGCTCAATTTCAGGGTCTATCTTCTACCACAGTTGGCCACCTGTTGGGAGAGATCGATATTGAGGTTTCAAGAAAGACACAAAGAATTCGGTATATTTTCGACATATTTGGAAAGGATAAAACCCTGCTTCTTTCACTTAGAACGAACGATGGGCGACTTATTCCTAGTTTTGAATTCGGCGAAAGACTAATTAAAACTGGCTACAGTAGAAATTCAGTTGTTATTCAGAACGAAGTCCGCTCTTTTATTTCTGAGGGTAAAAGTGCTTTCTGCAAACATGTAGTAGGTGTTGGAGATAATATATTTCCTCGGTCGGAGGTATTTGTTGTTGACGAGAATAATAAGCTCCTTGCAACCGGAACTGCAATTCAGCCCGGTTATGCTATGTTAGAGTTAGAGTCGGGGTTAGCGGTTAAACCCGGAAAAAGTAGAGCTAAGTCTAAGATAAACTCATAATGGCAGCGGCAATATCTCCACGAGCCTTTTTCAATGCAGATATAGCGATGTCCTCATCTACATTTGTCGAAGACACGATTAATTGGACGTCTCCATCATTTATCTTGATTTCAACTTCGTCGTCCAAAATAACTTCAGCAGCATCTTCTAGACTTGTGCCAGGTTGCCTCCGCTCAACAGACGTAGGTACAACGCTCCAGATCTCCTGTCCCATCTTCATAATTGAAACCTCTGGCTCTTTTAAAATAATATCCTCTGTTCGAGTTCTAACAATTACCTCGATAACATCGTGGATTTCTTCTGTATCCATAGATGACATTGCCCGTTGCAATTGCTTACTCGACATTCCCTCCATTCCAGTCATTCCCTGTTGTTGGCGTCGTTTTGCTCTTCTGGCATCACGTCTGCGTTTTGACATCTAAGAATATCACCTATAACTTTAATTTATATGATACGATCAACCTAGATAAGGTTGACTATAAATTCTGGTTATCCCATCTAATTCTCCAGATGATAAAATATCAGTGTCACATACAATTTCTTTAAAGTAATCTACCCCATGCGGGGTTTGAATATGTCAGTTGAACGCTTGAGTGAAATTCGACAAGCTGAAGAAGATAGTAATAAGCAATTGGACGCAGCGCGAACTAAATCTGACTCTTTACTTGCTAAAGCTAGAAAAGATGGCGATTCTCTTCTCAAAAAAGCAAAAGAAGACGCCGACAAAGAATCGGAAGTTCTGCGTGAAAAAGTTCAAGCTGAATCCGAAGTCACGATATCTAAACTTGAAAAAGACGCAGCTAAAAATAAAGAAGCATTGCGCAAAGTAAAGAAAAGCAAAATGGATGCAGCAACCGATATTATCCTCAAAGCAATAACGGAGTAAGTCTTTTTGAGCGGTCCAGATCGAATTAATATAGCAACTGTGACAGATGATATTACTGCTTTGGGTGTGAAATTAGCCGGTATTGGTAACGTAGCCGCTGTCAAGGAAGGTGAAACTGGTCGAGCAGAAATTATGGAATTCGCCAATGACCCTACCGTGGCTGTTATTATTGTGACCGAAAGTATTGGTGAAAAAAATCGTGATTTATTGAACCGCATCACCTTACGTCCATGGCCTGTAGTCGTTGAAATTCCCGGTCCAGAAGGTAAAATCGAGCGAGACAGCTCCTCCCTTAAAGAATTGGTGCGAAGAGCTCTTGGAATCGAGATGGATGTCTAGCTTTTTTTTCAATATTTACTTTGTTAGTAAAAAATCAATCAATACACATTTCGCGAAAACATAATACTCTTTATAGCATCACAAGACGACTGCTTAGCTAATCACTGTTTTGAACTAGGATGAGAAATTATGAGTCAAGAAATTGTTGGCAAGATTGAAAGAATTGCAGGACCATTGGTACAAGCTTCAGGAATGAAAGGTGTAAGATTATTTGATGTTGCCCGAATTGGTAAATTGAAAATAATTGGTGAAATCATTAAAATTGACGGTGATCAAGTTTA
>JACZSS010000467.1 GCA_022574115.1 Candidatus Heimdallarchaeota archaeon
AAGTGAGACATACGGGTTGTCATTGGAAGAAATATTGTCATATCTGTTTAGGATTACACCACATATTCGTATTCGAGGTATGTTGTCATCCTCGAGAAAGAAACTTGATCCCTCATCGACTGCTCGAATTTCTCCTTGGTGTATTTGTTTCAAGCTGAGAAAGTGCGATGGGGCACGTTTCCGTATTGACATGATAGAATCGTATTTGGAGTAAAATTTAATACTTTTTCTTTGAAAAGAAGTTTCAAGCCATTTTTACACACTCAATCGATTATATTTTTGTTATGTGTCAACGGAAGCAATTTCAAGGAGTTCAGTCAAGGTTTTGTTGATAGTAGCTTCTTGCCTTGAAAGGTCTTTATTATAATTACTGATCAATTTTTGATAAATATCCTTAGATGTATCTCCCGCACGATAAGTTCTCCGAGCAGTTGCAGCATTGGATCGAATATCGATTTGTCGTTGACTTGCTAACATTAGGCGTTCGACCAAAATTTGGTATTTGTGACCAGCATCCGATAATTCTGCAGATGCCGTTTCAAGCTGAGGATTCAACTCCCTTATACGTTTTTGGACAGCTTTTAATTGACCATCAAAGTCTTTTTTACTTATTTTACCTTTCTTCCTTCTGGATCGTAGATCAGATACTCTTTTACTTGCTCCTTGTCGTTCGCTAAAGACTTTGAAGAATGTCTCAATCTCTTCAACCGGAATCGCTTCTTTGGCAGCCACAATCGCTACTTTTGACTCAAATTTAATACCGCTTACCGCGACAATAAGTGACAGAATAAGAACCATTCCCATGAAAAATGAAATGATAAATTGGAAATGACCTAATCCATTATACGAATACATCAGTTCAAACTGTGTATTATCAATATATGACGCATTTACGATAGTAATCTTGAACTCTAAGTGCCGAAAGAAACTCAATGTATCTCGTTTGACTAAAGTGTCAAATTCGACGAGAGAATTCTGTGATCGAGAAACAAACGTATGGCCAGTGAATTTACCTCCTGCGGGTAACTCAAAGATTACTTCTAAATTATCGATCGTTTGATTGAAATCAGAGAATAAAGTCGTATTCAGTACAAAATTACTACCGTCCACATTCATAACGCTTGATGAGTTGTAGCGATACTCATACGTGAAGGTATAAGCTTCACCACCCAAAATCGGATTTCTGAAGTTGACATTCATAGTTTGTTTACCAGTATCTGTCGAAACATGTGTAGTTGGATTGCCATTACTATCCCTATTAGGTGTGTTTTGGTTCAAACTTCCAAGTTTATCGTAAACATCTGTTACTAATGCTTGATTTGAGATGGTAACTTCTAAACGCGCCATTTCATGATCCAAGTTTATAGATGCTGGAAATTCAATTCTGCTGGCACCTTCGTGTTGAACAGTAACTGTTTCAGTTACATATACAACACCCCAGGGATCAATTCGAACCACCCTTTGAGCCTCTGTGTACTTGAATGGTACCGTAGTTCCACTCTTTTCATTCGATCCCACTGTTTGTGATTTGAATACTAATTCGGTGTAATCATAATTCAATTCCAAATCTCTTACAAAATCATATGGTACTGCCGTGGTGTTTCTCCATTCGAGTATATTCGCGCTGGCATCACGTTGAACTGGCCAATCTTGATTTGCGTAGTTAATTTTGGTGATATTTGCCACTTGAAAGTCATCTTGATCAGCATCTAGTTTTACTCCTAAAACGCCCCCTTCAACAGGTAAGTTGGGAAAGAATGGTAAAACAGGAATAAAGAAGCGACCTACTTGGTCATCACCTAAGTTCTCATATTTGATCGCATCTGAAGCTTCAAGCTTAACCTGGATATGTAATCCACCCTCTGCGCTAATGAAGTTAGCAACGTCCGTTTCATTTTCGCGTATATCGATACTGTAAACGCTTACATCATCGCCTCGATAATGAGTCGCTTGTTTAAGTTTCTGATTGACAGTTAATCCAACTGATGTGTTAAATTGAGACCAAAACGTGGCCTTTACGACATACTTGTCGAATATAGTTGGAATTGTGTAATAGAACGTGGAGATCTCGGTTAGATTATCTTTGATATCAACTTGTATTCGATCTTGCAACACTATTTGTGAACTTGAGCTAATTGTTATATTTCGAGCGACATCAACAATTGACGCATTTAGATCCTCTTTTGGAGGAATCCCAACTTGTCCTAGTTGAGGTCCTGACGTTTGATTAGTTCTAATAGTGTTATTGCTCTCTTGTTGTCCCTGATTCAGTTGATTAGGGATAAATAAAGCTAGCAATAAGAAGATAAATAGGAATGAAATCTTGAGATACCGCATTTTTACCCTCAATAAGTGAGATTAGTAAGTTCGCGGCATTGGTGTAGTTTATATTAGTTATTAAAGAACTTCCAAGTTCACGCGCCTTAATCTGTCGAAACTTTGGGCGTGAAAAAACTCTTAGATTTTGGCAGACGCATAGCGGATTTCGAATTGTTGATATTCCTTAAAGATCAAGTTCAACAACTCGAGAACAGTTTGAGCACTTAATTGAATGATGCCCTGTTTCTTTTGGGAATTCTGACAATTTATGTGCACAATAGCAAACGTAACCGATTAACCTACCCGGATTTCCAACCACAAGCCCAAATTTTGGGACATCTTTGGTCACTACTGTACCTGCGCCAATTAATGCATATTCTCCAATTACTGTACCACAGATGATGGTTGAATTGGCCCCGATGCTTGCATCTGCTCTCACCAACGTTTTACATATTTGCCAATCTTCTGCAACTCTCGGGAACATATCATTAGTGAAGGCGACGTGAGGGCCAATAAACACCCTATCCCCTAGCTCCACTCCTTTGAAAATCGATACCAGGTTCTGTATCTTGACATCATTACCTATTTTTACATCCAAGCCGATGTAACTGCTTTTACCAACAACCACATTGTTGCCTAGCACTGCCCCTCTTCGTACTTGAGCAAAATGCCAAATTTTCGTATTTTCATTCAGGCGTACATTATCTTCAACGATTGCAGTTGGGTGAACATAAAACTCTGTCATATGTGTACTACTCATCGTCTAATAAAAATCTGTATTCCGTCTAAATTCAAGATCGCTTCATCGGAACTCTTCCAAGAACGAAAAGATATACTGTAATTTTTTTATGGGGAATTTTTGATTATCATATGGCACTGAAATCAGCACTTTGGAATTTGTCCCTAGTAAGATCATATTTTCTACGAGGGCACAACAATTGGTTTGCATATGTAATGAGCTTGTTGAACTTCATCACAATTAGTTTTTATTTATTGATCGACAGTTTGACTTTC
>JACZSS010000017.1 GCA_022574115.1 Candidatus Heimdallarchaeota archaeon
AAATCAGCTTTTGAGGGTTTTTCTTTTTCCACCACCTTTAAAATTTCAGCCATAGCCTCTATTTCATTAGTTTCAGCTTTTCTGCGTGTCTCAGGAGAAAAATCGACTCTCAAGGTTAACACCCATTATCAGACAACGCCTGCGATATTATCTTCTTCTTCCGCGATCTTGTCCAGCTGGTTTGTTTCTAAAATACCGATTGTGAAAATTAACTTTATTGCGAATTCTTGGGATTAGAGATTTTTTATCTGGATATTTTTTAGGTACTTTTGGCGTACGTTTTCGGACTATACCAGCATTTTGAAGTCGACCGTGGGTCATAATTTATCTTAATTTTTCTTTTCCCAAAGCTACTTAAAGCAATTGATTTTGCGAATCAGCTATTTTCTAAGTCTTGTTTGATACTAAGCAGGCCTAAAATTTCCAATATCGTAGGTAAACATTACAATAACAATTTAATTGCGCTTTCAAAATTATCAACTAGAATTGGAAAAATGAAGCTTCTTATATCATCTTCTCCCTTTGCAACCGTTGTTCTGGATAGTGATGGTAAAGTCAATCAAATCTTTGCCGATCTTGATGATGCTTTCCTCAGTGGATTAAAAGAAAAGACGAGTCCAGATATTGAATTGGTAACAGATTCTCAATTAGTTTTTGACATGTTGAGGGCCAATGGGATCAGATGTCAAAAAGATGTTAATCATACTGTGCTTAGAGACTGGAGAATGAACAGATTTGAGAAATTAATGGAATCTACAGGTTTAGTTTCTGATATTCAAACATATCATGCGGGAATCCGGGATTTTGGAACGAAAATATCTAAATCTAGAGTTAAGAAGGCAACAGGAAAGCGAGATGAACTCGCAGCGCAGATTATTCATTCAATCGATGATTTGCAAAAATCTGAAAACTTAGTCGCAAATCGACTTGAGGAGCTGTATGGATTGCATTTTCCGGAATTGGTAGATTATGTCAACAATCCGGTGACCTTGGCAAAAATCATAAAGAAACAGTCAAATCGCAATCTTCTGACAAGTACCGATTTACAAGAATTCAATATTCCACAAGAAAAAATCGAAGCAATACTTTCAAGTGTTAACGAATCTGTTGGAGGGATTGAGGATCCGGATGATTTAATTCCTATCCAAAATTATGCTGTAGCTTTGATTGGCTTAAACAAACAGAAGAGAACACTAGAAGAATGGATCGATATCGAAATGACCAAAATCGCACCAAATATCACCGCGGTTGCTGGCCCCAATGTTGCAGCCCGATTAATATCTGCGATTGGTTCACTAAGATCTTTGGCGATGAAAGCCTCTTCGAAGATCCAAACTGTTGGTGCAGAAAAAGCGCTGTATTCTGCACTCAGAGGACGTGGAAGCCCACCCAAACATGGCATGATTTTCCAAATACCTGAAATCGGAAATTCGCCTTATTGGATAAGAGGAAAATTATCAAGAGCTTACGCATCAAAAATTGCATTAGCAGCGCGTCTAGATGAATTTGATGGAGAATTACTAGGACCTCAAATGAGACAGCATCTAAGAGAACTCGAGGCGAATTTACGAGAAAAATTTCCCACAGCACCGATCAAGCCAGTTGTAGAAGGCAAGAAATCAGCTTCAAGAAGACCTCCGAGAAAAGGACAATATCGGAGGAAACGACGATGATGCCCAAAGAGATGAATGGGTTACAAGGAATTTTTGCGGTTCAAAAAGTTCAAGGAATTCAGTATGCCACTCAAAATGCAGTCCCAGGAATTGCCGTATATCACGAAAAATTATTTGAATATGAAGGTAAGGAATACAGACAGTGGATCATCAATAAATCTAAGTTGGCATCTGGGATCTCACGTGGCATAAAACTACCCGTATTAAAATCTGGAGCCAAAGTTCTGTATTTAGGGGCCTCAAGTGGGACAACTGTATCCCATGTCTCTGATATAGTTGGTGACAAAGGGTTAGTCTATGCAATTGAGTTTGCGCCACGACCGACAAGAGATTTAATCAAACTTGCAAACCATCGTGAGAATATTGTTCCCATCCTAGCGGATGCTCGAAGACCTGAGGAATATACCCATATTGTCGATGCAGTTGATATGCTATATGCAGATGTCGCCCAACCGAACCAGTCAGAATTGTTTGTGCTAAATGCTGAAGCATTTTTGAAAACTGCAGGAACTGGATTTATTGCCATAAAGACCAGAAGCATATCTCAAGTAGACAGACCAGGTGATGTGTTTAACAACGAAGTTGAATATATGGAAAAGAATGGTTTCGAAACCGTGCGAACGGTTGACATTTCCAAAATTCATCGTCAACATCGAGTATTCCTAGGAATTTGGAAATAAAGTACATAACGTGGTTGACAGATGCTTAATAGTACACGAATAAACCATAATTGCAGGAAGTGACAATACTACGTCTGATAAATTTTCTAAATATATCAAATTTGAAATTGACAAGATTAATAGTCATCTTCCAACAAAGACACTATCACTTCGAAAGATTATAAGTGAAGGTATCAAGGGCTATATGGACAGGACAGGGTCATTTACAATATACCGTCTGGAGGAAATAGATGCTATTGTAGAAGCAATTCCCAAACAGTTTTGGGGTAATGTTCTCCTTCCAATTATTATCACACGACGAAGAGATTTAGGAGGGGGAGCATATATGATAAGTGGTAGTCAAGCCAATATCTATCTCATCCTTTCGAGTTTCAACCAACTTCTGCAATTTGATAGTTGGAAGCTTGAACAAAGTGAAAATCAAATTGTCTATAAATACAATTTAAGATCAATTCGGAAAAAATGGAAAACGGTCTCTGTCATAGCTTTTTCCTAGAAATAATCATCTAACTGAGCTTGATCAAATTTTTCTTTGATTTTCTTACAAGTTTTCCAATGAGTTCTAGCAATTGTTGGAAATGTTCTATACTTAGCATAAAATTCTTTCAAAAAAGGAGTTGCATCTGTAGGATATCCACTCCCAAAACTAGGTAAATTGGGATCCACTCGAATCATCCTCTTTTGTAGGTTCTTCACTTGGTCATCCCGTTCTGTCTTTGCTATTATACTAGCAGCCGCAACAGAGATGAAAATGGAATCACCCTTGTGTCTTGAATCAATTTTTCCAGATACTAGATGTTCAAAGTTCGACCCGAAGCGGGCAGCATTGACATCAGCAGCATCCAATTGGAGCTCGTCGATCTTCTGCGAAATTTGCTCTAGCAATGCAGTAAATCCAATAATTTCAATCTGGTTTAAATTTGTCCCATTTGACATGTAGTCGTTAATTTCGTTTGCGGATATAGCGTGGGTTCTTGAGAACTCGGAATTCTTGACTATTATTTCCTTGAGTGATTCTCGTTTAGGCTCCGAGAGCTGCTTGGAGTCATTTACACCCAATGTTCTAAGTATTTTTTCTTGATTTTCATTGACAATGACCAAGCCAAACACAATGGGTCCAATTACAGGACCTCTTCCAGCCTCATCCATACCCGCAATTAGGCGCATTTAGCTTTTATCCTCTCCAACTAAATCTTTGAAAATTTTAACAACCAAAGTTCCTGGTGCATCAGATCTGAATGAATTTTTAGTGAACCACGTTCTAACAAAGCGGTATCCTTGCTCCTCGAGACGTTCAGCAACTTTAGCGAAGCTTGGCTGACCCAATCTGAGCTTTTTGGAAATGGTATCGCTTGTATAATAACCCTTCAAATCCCAACCTTCTATGCCCTCTGTAATTAATTTTTCCACTCGCTTAGAGTTCTGTAATTTTATATTATGATCTTGAATATCTTCGCTGTTCTCAAAAAGAAGGTTACGAGCATTTTTGGTCCATTCTTTACTAAAAAGATTACCGCACCAAAGTGGACCGGCAACATCTGATATTATCCCGCAACATTCCATTGAATCAGGTCGGGAACCGGCATCGTACCTTATTTCAAAGCATTCAGGGCAGGTATATGAGTAACCAATGTCCATTACCGTATCTGTTGCATATCCACGTCTCTTCTTTGCATGGATAAAGATTTTGAAGTAATGATCTGCAGTCAGGGTAAACAAGACTTCAAGGCCAAATTCATGACGTGCGGCAGACCTAGCGATTGCAGAGATCAGAATTCTAGCACCTGTTTCATGTGTATGATGATTATTCAATGGAATTCCACCATATTTTCTGTAACAAGCCTTCGGATAAACCCCACACAACGCGGTCGTATCGGTTGCAGTTATCGAAACCAGTCCAGATAACGAAAGTGTAGCCCAAACATCATCTATAAATGGCGTAGGAGGACCAAATGGATCGATATCAACATAATGATATTTCTTGTTGTTTTCACTAAGGTCTAGCATTAAAGCACGGGCCTCTCTTTGATAAATTGTGATTAGATCCGTAAGGCCATTTTTATGGATGTTATAATTGGAGACTTGACAGGTTAATTCGCTATAATCATTGATAACAACTTCAGATAGATAATCAGTTATTTCCAAACCGGCCCTTATCGCTCGTATCCCAATTCCAGCCAGAGGATCAAGCATTCGCAGTTTTTTGCTAAACTTTTTTGCATAGAGTACCATGAAAATAAGCGAAAAATCTCGGTTTAAACCCATCGCTGGATTAAAAAAAGTTGGAGAATCGTAGATCGTCTTCGCGTCAATTACTTCAAACGATGCCAATCCTTCGGTTTCGGTCTTCCGAGGTACATCAGGCCAACTTGGTTCGGATTCAAATACGCCGCTCAATTTGTCACCTAATCTACGTTAGACTTAAAATTTTGACAAATAATGTATTCTTCAGCAGATTGTTTCCTAGTTGCTGGAGGTCGCCAATGTTTAATTTTACCAAAATAGGGTTTAATTAAATTTTCAAAGTCCTGTATTCTCGGACCCCTAAAGACTTTTGTCACAAAATTACCTCTGTCCTTCAAATATTTTTGAGCCGTTTCAAATGCAAGTTCAGCCAGGAATATCTGCCTTTCGGAGTCCAAATGCCAATTTCCTGAAGTGTTTTCTGCCAAATCAGATAAGACTACATTAATTCGCCCCTCAATATATTCATCAAGAGTTTCTTGAAGGAATTTTGAATTCATATCGATTTGAATAATAATTATATTATTGCTGCGAAATGGTCTGATTGGATTGATATCTAACGCAATTACTCGGCCTTTATTCCCAACAAATTTACTTGAAACTTGAGACCAGCTTCCGGGAGCCGCTCCTAGGTCCAACACATTATTTCCCCGACGAATAATCTTGAATTTCTTTTCTATTTGAAGCAGTTTGTAAGATGATCTAGCGCGATATCCTTCGCGTTTCGCCTGCTTATAATAATGATCATGGCGATTAAAACTCATCTACTTCTAACATATTGAGAGTCTGATAGTTAATTACGTTTGTGTTACTGATTTTGATAAATTTATGAATTGTAGTTGAGATAGGCTAGTCTCGAACTCGATTTGTGTTTGTAACCAAGCTTAAGATTCGAAGTATCTAGCTCCATAACCAATCGATTAATTCAATTTAACCTAAATTTTGATTAATCCTTCAATTGTTTGAGATCAGTTCCGTACTCAAGTTCGATTTCCTCTTGAAGCCAAGCCTCGAATTCATCGCAATTAGGCGTGGTACATGGTATCACCTTTAACATCATACACGCCAAGCATAATGGCAAAGCCATTATGCCACTGGTATGAGGGGATGGTGGGCACGGATGTCGTCCATTGACGGCCTTTGACTCCCACATCGCTCAAGAAGATCTTCTGATCCAAGACGAGGACAAGGTGATCCTCGTCTTTGTCTTGATATGCTTCCATCACCTTGGCCTTGCGTTCTGCGTAATCCGGATGGATAGCATACGGTCGAAGCTTGGTTCGACGATATCGATAATCCGCCAGTTTCATTAGCTGGCGAACCCGTTCGTGACCAAATGGACAGCCTTCTTGTCGCAAGAAATACCACAAACGCTTGATACTCCAAGTGGCAAAGGGTTGCTTCAAAGTTCGAGGTGGTGTGTTCACCACCTCAAGAACCCGATGTTTCCAGAACAATACATTAGGTGTGTCAGGGCTCGGGTTGGTAGAAGGCGTAAGACCCGAGAAACCTTCTTGTTTCCAACGTCGAAGCGTTTTCCAAACCGTATCAATGTGGCAGTGCAATTGCACTGCGATCTCCTTGGGCTCAAAGCCCAAGTGTCGAAAGATAATAATTTTACTACGCAATCGAAATTTGTCAAATCGACAAAGTTCTTCAAGTTGTAAAATTTCAGTGTCAGAGAGTGATTTAATTGCTGATTTTGGCAATCTAGCTCTTGAATCTCTCTGCTTTTTTAGAATCTTTGCTGAAGCTCTCAGATTCGATATCACAAGTGGGTCATTTGAGGGTCAAAAACTAGGTCGAAGTATGAGGTCAGAGCAGATCGATCGAGGCACTTCCATACTCCTATATCTGAATAATATTAAGCTATGAAAGTGATATAACCTTGTGATTAAACTAAAGAACATTATGGCAAATAATCTCGGAACCGAAACTCAATGTGTAGATCTATTGGGTTATCTAATGTTACTAAATAAGATAGAATCACAATTATACTTTCATTTATTACAGAATGGTGAAAAAACTGTCACTGAACTGAAAAAAGATATTGACAGAACTCAGAGTACAACTCATGTTGCTTTACAATCATTATGGGAGAAAAAGTTGATTACCAAATCAAAAAGAGGAAGAAAACCAAATAAAGGATACGAATATATCTATACCGCGGTATCTCCTCAGGAAGTAAAGGAAATTATGATGGAGCGAATAGAAGAGATTTCAATCACTATGAAAAAATGCATTGAAACCTTTGATAGCGATTCTCTTCTTTGTGAGTTAGTTTTCGAAAAATAATTATTGGATATGGAATTTCAGTTTTAAGAGCCATTAATATCAAAAATCACTACAAATTTGCAACATAACTTTTTAACAACTCTCTTTGATTCTCATTTACCTCAAGTTTGAATACGAGAGATTTTTCTTTTGGCTCAATTCTCACCTCAAAATTCATGAACGAACAACAGACTGATTCAAATAAAATAAAATCTGTCAGATTCTGAAAATTTTCTTTATTGAATTCAAAATGAATTTTAAATCCATCTGTAAGTTCCTCCTTTCTCAATATATTTTGAAATAGAGTTGATCGGATTTCACCCATTCTAATTTTTAGATCAGGTTCTGGAAGTGTACAGCTAGCTGTATCAGTTGATTTAAGGATTATTTTATCCATACAATATTAGCGCAATTCTTGTATTTATAGTTATCGGAAAACACCCAATAACTTTAAATTAAAGTTATCGAATAAAATACAATAACTAAACGATATTTGGTGAAATAAAGGTCGACGATGCTGTTATGTCGATCTCACTTGTGAGTTCAGAAAATCGATCAATCGGCTAAAAATAGGTCATGTATTGCTTACTGTAAACCTAGACAATCAATCGACATAAATTGTATAAATCCCAGTGGGAATACAGTGAATGCCACAATATCAAAGCAATTCAGCAAAAAGGAAATTATAATCGGAGTGGGGATGGTTTTTGGGATAGTTGGAGGGATAATTTTCGGAGCTGCATTGGGGAATCTTGCACTCGGAGTAGGTGTGGGTCTTTCAATTGGTATTGTGATTGGAGTCGCTATTGGTTTATCTTTGGATAGTAAAAACAATAATCATGTAGATACCTAAGAATTGAAAACTGGATCTTGTCATGCTTCTAAGTTGTGTGGAGTTTGGGTTTCTGGTTCAGTAGTGGGATCATTTTCGGAATTTATTTCTTCCAAAGATTCTTATGAGGATTGATTTTTTTTTGAGCGATCGATGGATTTGTCATCTCCCGTTGACTGATCCAAAAAATTCTTTAATATTTCATTAAATTCGAGCAGCCTTTCCAAATACGGCATGTGGGCACAATTATCAATGACTTCTAATTGTGATCCTGGAATTAGCTGATGTGCAAGAGCAGCATGCTTGTAGGGAATCACCTGATCATTTTTTCCCCAGATCAATAAGGTTGGAATTGTTATATTTGAAGAAACCGCTGTTACTTTCGCTCTAAGAGGCTGATATACATCTCATTTCATTCTTTTACTATTTTTCTAGTATTTAAGTTTGTGTTTTAAAGTATTAAAAGTCGCATAGGAAGCTCAAGGGTATGCAAAACACTTTCCTGACCTAGACTTCACCTATACCAGACCTATACCTGACATATAGTTCACCTACACCTGGGGTTGCATTAGAGCTATCGATTTTCTCTGACGAGCAATGTATAACTGTGCATATTTCCAATTTTGCGTATAAGCAGGCTTAAACGACATTTTGTCAAACCTATATGTCAATGATGGAGGGATTTGCGTCGGACATGAATTCAACTCTTGTTAGATAAAACTAAGATAAAAATGTTGCTTTCTTATGTGATTTAATTACTGATTATTCTGATTCAGCGATGGATGGCATTGATCTCGATATTTGTTAATTTAAATCAGGAATAAAAAACATTTCCACATTTTTATCTGAAAGTGAAATTTGCAATCGTTACCAATGGAGTAGGAAGTGAAATTACTTCTCAGTGAATTAAACTTTTCTGTCATCTATCTTTTGTGAGCGAACAATATCTCGAGGGAATTCGAGCTCGATCTCTTCTTGGAGCCATGCTTCGAATTCTTCACACGTGCTCACTGACACCGGATTATTCAGACCACATTCTGAATAAATTGGACATGTCAAACAGGGTTGTGCGGCCATATCTACCCATTGTGATAGATCATGTCTTGCAAGTTTTAGATGTTGTTGGTCAAAGCGTTTTTCTTGAAAAGAATCCTTGTCGAGTTCATACAGAACCAGTTTGTTTTCGAGAAGCAGTTTATTTACCGATTTGTGAACTTGGGGATAATTCCCAAATTTCTCAAAAATATGGCTTACAAGTAAGTTTTCATCATTTTTGGCTAATTCTAGTATCGAGCTTTCAAGCCCATCATTAAAACTAGTTGCTACAGTATTAAACTTGCCAAAAGCAGTTGTATTTGTTAAGTCGTAAGGATTAGTATCGTTCTTCTCTTCCAAAAAATCACCAAAAAAAGTATAAGAATACCAATTAAAGGTTACAGAGACATTTAATATAAACGTTTTGTCCAATACGTCAATTCTTATGGTGTTAACAAACGCACCTTGACAGCCGCGTCTTTACCGATTTGTATAATTAACATATTCATTCAATAATTAAAAGTTGTAGCTTAACATTCTTAGAGGATCGTCTGTTTTCTCAATCTTTTCCTTTTTCGAATTATAGTTGCAAAAATCATACATGAAAATGAAACAATGAGTCCAGCTAGTTGAAATCCCCCAGAATCAGAGTTAGTCGTCGCGCCTCTGTTTGTTACAGGCATATCCAATGATACTATGATGTCAAAAACCTCCGATTCGCTTCCAAATGCAATGTTTTGAACGACAATAGCAGTAATCTCACTAGTACTCCGCTCCAAAGGAATATACTCAACGGATAATTCGAGTAGTATTCCATTGTCGCTATCATATGCTGCGGAAATTTTAAGGGTTGATGAAAGTGTTACTTCCAAAATGGTAAACACGATCGCATCTTTCGTCGTAAAAATATTGTAAACCGTGCCAGTACGCGATTGAAGATTTAACTGGTACAACTCTTGAGTCCAAGTAGTCCAATCACTATGAATAATTAGAGATCCAATATTTTTTATCGGTTGATCAAATCGATTAGACGGATCAAACTCTTCAGACATTTGTAGATACCCTTCATAATATAGAAATTCAGTCTTTTTTGATCCAACGTTATATTCTTTTATTGAATAGAACAATCTGCCAGTAGTTCCACTTGGCTGAATTCCGAGATATTTTTCAAGATTCAACGCGTTTGGATTAGAACCAGTTATTATATAATCATATGCAATAAGCGAATTTAACTTATCTGTCGGGAGATACCTCTGACTGATTGGACTATCAACGACTCGTTTATATTCAAGAATTTGGGTGCCGTAAAATGTCGAAATTTCTAACAGCGAATAAGTCAAAATACCAGTGGCAATTTCATAGTGAGAAACTATCTCAATGAAATGAGTGTTATTTTCTATCAGCAGGGCATATGCTAATGTTGTTTCGTCGTAGAATTTATCCCCGGTAAGACCAGGTGTGTCTATTGCTACACGAGAAATATCGTTTAATATCAGATTCCAAGTACTCCAATCGGTGAAAATAATGAATGATCCAAAAATATTTAATTCAACTGTGTGGATAAATTCTTGTTCCTGTGATTTAAGCAATACTTGAATCGTATTATTTATTGGATCTCCCAATGGCTGAACTGTAAACCTGTCGTTATCCCTAAGTACAAATTGATCAGATCCGGATCTTAGAAAATCCAGTCCTTCAAACCCATCGATCCTTAAAATTTCATATTCGATTGGATTGGAATCGTTTACTGAATATGCTTCCGAATCTACAATGTATACAGGTGGTGGAGCAATATATCTGCCGATCAGTTTAAACACGATATGTCGATATTCCCCATCGTCGTACTGCACCTCGAGATAATTATACGTTGCCACGCCCGTTCTCTTATCGTACCACACTTGATTGACAACACGTACCCCAGGTGAACTCCAATATAAGCTCAGAAGATATTCAAAGTGAGTTGCATTTTGACTATACTGAACTGTCGTATTACCACCACCACCTCCAGCTCCTTCTATTAGATCGACCCACCCTTGCCAATCAGTGTCAACTACGTATTGACCTATCACAAAAACATCATTGTAGTAGCGTGTCGTCAGGTTGCCTGCGCTAAATTGAAGCTCGATATGTCCATTGAACGTTGGTCGAGGATTAATCACTTCCATGGTAAAATTTTGTCCAACTTCCACTGGAAGATTTAAATCTACGCCAAATATTACTGCATCCTCTGAATCGATTATCTCCTTTTCAAGAAGTTTGAACACATATATTTCATCTGCTCGTACTCCAACTTCAAAGAATTGACCCGCTGATGGAACGCTGAAGATACTACATAAGAACAATACAACCAGCAATTTCCAACTTTGCACGTTAATTTTGGAATCGTTAGGATCTATTTAAGTTGATTGTATGTAGCGGATTGGTGCCAATTTATAAAATGTAATTACCTCGTCTAAAATATCATGATTACCGAGCTGGTGATGAATAATTTGGCGGCATATGCAAAAATCAAAATATTTATCAGGAATACTTGCCTAAAATTCATCATGAAAAAACCCATCGCAATTCTCCTTGTACTCGTTTTTGTCTGTGTCCCACTTTCCTTTACCATTAATGCAGCCTTATCGGATAAGGTAATTAACACCACTGAAATCAAACCAATGCCTAACGGTGAATACAAATTGCCAATTGAAGCAAATCAATGGAGATTTAGTGTATTCGATCCAACAATCTACTTTCTTGAAGAAAACATACATAATGTGGACGACCGCAAAATAGTTGAGATTCGTGACTCAGCCAGAATTAAGAAACACTCTGACCTTCAATTTCCAAGAGGAGTTTCAGTCGAAATTTCACTTTGGTCTAGAGATGTTCAGCATGGAATAGAAATTGAGGCTTTATATTTTATTTTGTATTCCACTCGCCCGACCCCAGAAGAAATTTTTGGTGATCCGGTTAGCAAAACAGTCACATTTCCATACACCGATGCAGTGTATACAATACAGTCGGCCTTGTTTGTCGGATTAGGAACCGAGGATATGACTTTTAAAATTTACATCTGGGATCCGTACGCTTCTATTCCATCGTTTTACTTCATCTCCTTCCTCTTTGGCTTGCTTCCGTTAATAACAATCTACTTTACTCATAAAATTTATCAGATAAATAAAACTGGATCCAGCAATGCGAAACTAAGAATTTACCATCCGCAGTAAGAGAAGCATGGACTTAAGCTCTGGTTGTATAATCTCGAATGAATCCCTGAAACCACTCATCCAATATCTGATTGAATCCTTTGGCCTTGTCAATCCCAATTACTCCCTCAAAATAGATTTGTACACTCAAAATCATTTTACCAACATCGATAATACGAGCTTCGGGAAGTGTTTCTGACATATATTTCAATAAGTCATCCGTATCTTGATTATGGCCAGTAACCATTTTACAAATCAATTTGGCAAGATTTGCACTGTATATTTCGGTGAGTTGGGAAACACATCTTTTTAGGTCTTTTAGAATAGCCAGCTGCTCGAAGGTTATATCCAAATTAGTAAAATCATGTGATTCATCTAGTTGTGTCCATTGGGCGTCGAATTGAATTTCCGCTAGAGCCTTGCCGACCACAATATAGTATTGCAGCAATATTAAAAAGGATTTGTGGAAAAATTATCCGCACATTTACCTGTAGATTTCCACATATGATTTGACCTGACGGAAAAGGGTGTCAAATTAAGTTAGGTGAGG
>JACZSS010000468.1 GCA_022574115.1 Candidatus Heimdallarchaeota archaeon
AAAATTTATTACATCAGAGTTAATATTTGGAAGACCATCAAATTTATTCAATTCTTCCATATTTACATTATTCAATCTATCCTTACCATATGATGACAGACTTTTCGCAACCAAACAACCTGTCGATCCGAAATGAGTGATGCATTCATTACAATTGATACATTTATCCTCATCTACCTCGTAAACATCGTGTTCAGGTCGAACAATGATAGCTGAATGCGGACATGCCGTCGAACAAGCAGTACACTGAATGCAGGTTTGAAATTTATTAAATTGGTATTTTGAAAATCTAAATATCTCCTCTTTTTCCGAAACATCCAACGCCGTTACACGAGCTAATCGTGATCCTTTAATGGCCTGAACTTTCAGGTTATGACCCGCATTACCATTCTTGCTAATATAATAAATACCAGCCTCAGGATCAGAGATTTCATAGTTTATTTTTCCCATTGGCTTAAGGAATTCCAACAAGTCATCGTTTATGTCCTTTGTGAGTCTAATTTCGATAGTATTATCCAAATCGCCACACGGTTTAATATCGATCCCGGTCCACCGATTTTGTAAACCACTTCCACCGTGTCTTGCTGCCCATTTTCTTTCTTTCACGTAAACTTCTGGGTCCGGTTTTCCAATCTTTTTCGCGAAATCTACCAAATAGCTTTGCCATTCGTCGTTATCTTCCTTAAAATGAATCGAGTTCAGAAAATCGGACCAGGTAGAATTTAAAGGACATAACCAACATCCAACTCTAGAGTACCCAAGTCGGTATGATTTGTTAAAAAGAACATTGTTTTGAATTATGTAATTCCAAATGTCAAACTCCAACCAATCGATTACCGGGGAGGCCGTTACCTGGGCACCTATTTTTGCACCAACGGTGACTGCATTATAGTCTGCTCTTTGCGTAGACTCTGCCCTCCTTACCCCATAAAACGTTAGGACACGCATCTTTTCTCCTAACGATTGGATGAAATTAGTTATCGGTCCTGCCTTGATGATTGTACAACACCATCTCATTACCCGTGAAGGTGGTCCCATGTGGTCAACTAATCCCCAAAAATCTTGTTCCGATTTGGCACGAAAGAAAGGAACATCAGGATTAAACACTAAAAAATCTTCCACATATTGATGAGTATTTACATCCTCTAGACCAGTGTCTCCAAAAACATGTAATATGTTCTCCCTGGAAAGAGCTCTCCTCACTAAAGAAGATACAACGGTTGAATCTTTTCCTCCGCTGAATGAAACCATCATGGTCCTTCGCCGATATTTCTCGGCAACTTCTTTTACAAATTGAAATGATTCTTGTTCTAGTAAACCCAGTTTAATGCGACTTCCACTTAATTGGACCTGATATTCAGTTAGATATCTACTGTCCAAGGATTCTAAATAATCCTCTTGTGCAAAAATAAACTCTCGAAGATCTTCAGCGTGTTCTCTGTATTCTTTGTATGGTGGAAGTTTGTGTTTTTCTCCGTCAATGAAATATACATGAGACCTAGAATTGGTCCAGACGGATTCTGATTCATAAGAATCAATCTCAAAATATTTTAACAATGCCCTTTCACGAGCAAAAACGGGTCTCAAATCACTAATCAGCTCTTTCCCCTTGTTATTACAGTTAGAACATATTTTATGATCGTCTCTGAATGGAAGATTACAATTTTTGCACCAGAAAACCAGTTTTTCAGCCATTACCTATCTGATCGATGTAATTAATTGTATAAAGACCATTCCTAGGAGGATTAACCTAAATCGACAGATCGACGATTTAACATCACAATGGGCTGAGTTGTTAACGTGTTGGTTAACTTAAAGACCATCACTTTGAGCGATTAATGTAAATGGACACATGGATGAGTTCACGATAACTCGTAATACTTCCGTCGATGAATTTTCCGGAATAAGACATTCAATTAATAGATCAATCGATTTATCCAGCTCCTCTTGTATTGAAACTTCCACTTAAGGTATTCTTGCATTCTGGTAATTGTCAGTATGCCCCGCGCTAGTTCTTGAAATTCAGCTTAAAATAATAAAATTTTAGGTATAGCAATAACTTGAGCAATTTAACTCGGTCCAATCAAAGTCATCTAGGGACGATTGGAGTTTTATTAATTCTTTCAGACTTCCTTCGAGTTTCAAAGTTGGCTTAGGATTTCCTCTTGTATTATTTTCCAATTTAATCAACTTGTCAAGTTGGTCCTCACTCAGATTCTGAAAGTGAGATAATGGTTTGTTTGGACAAAACCAGCAAGCTGATTTTCCTGGATTTAAGAGTCCATTTGTCCTGTAATATTCATCAATGTATGATTTGGTTACCTGTCTATCATAGTTCGGATATTCTCGTGTTAACCATTTTGGGGTATTGTATTTTATTCTATTTAGTTCTTCAAATGTGTGACCAATATACTCAATAATTTGAAATTCCTTGAAATTTTTTCGATACCAGGACCTTATCAAGTCTCGCTTAAAATGACTTGAACAATACGGATTTGCCCACCCTAGCGGAACCATTTTCTTGTTCCAAAAATGTGAATAGATATCATAATCTCTTGATATTATGTGGACTTTTACACCCTGCTTTTCCCACCGATTTCTATAAAATGGTATAGTACTTTCATAAGTATAATCCATTTCTTGTCCTGGATCAGATGCAATGACATCAAAATCAACACCTTGAGAAATTGAGTATTCAATTCCATATGTAGAATCTCTTCCAAAACCCCAAGACCAGAAAATTTTACTTTCTCTTCCATTTGTGGATTTTTTCACATTTAATCAGTAATTTATCATTGTTTATGATAATATAAAAACACCTTATTGTACTAAATTTTACCGAATTATTGAATTTCTTGCAGTAAATAAGTGCCTTACTGTATCAACCTATGTGTAGTACTCTCTTTTTTAAATCTGCATAAATTGGTTTTCCCATAAAAAGACAAATGTTGCTTAGTTTAGCACTGTGTTCAATGAATTTTCGACAAGTTTCGAACGGAGTCTACACTGTTATCGTATGGCAAAGGAGAGATGCTGATTGATTTGACATTATCCTGATAGCAGTAATTGAGATCGGATTGATTAATATGACAATCTTGCACGAACTCCATAATTGACTGAACTACTTTACCCAGCGGATATGTTGATTCGCATTTTTACTTGAGATGATCTTGCTAATTATTAGACGGTATGAGTAATTTTACCTACATTCGATTGAACCTATCAATTTCTGTAGATGCCTTAATTATCAACTTTTAAGTATTTAAGCTTCCGTAAACATGAAATAAAGAAACTAACTCTCATGACGCATATTATTGACTCTATAAA
>JACZSS010000469.1 GCA_022574115.1 Candidatus Heimdallarchaeota archaeon
GAAATTGAGTCAGCTAACTGAGGTGCGAGGTAAGATATATCTGGCGTATTTTCAGATGAGAATTGTTGGTGATATTGGCCGCGCAGCAGAGTTAATATCTTCAATTTTGAAAAATCAATCTGAAGACTTGCATCCTGATGAAATATTGATGGTTGATGTTATTCAAACAAGCATCTTCCTACGCAAATTTGAATATGAGCAAGCTGGCAAAAATTTTAAAAAAATTTTTACTCAATTAGACAGGGATGAAGATATCAAGTCAAAAATTATGGCAATTTGGATGGCAATGGCAAATTCTTTACAATTTAACTATTACTTGTGGCAAGATGATTTTGAGAAATCCATTGTTAGCCTTGAACACGCTATTAAGATCGCGGAGAATCATGATCTTGAAGGATACACTCCATGGTTATACAATAATTTGGGAGTTGCGTACAGTGAAATTGGAAATCTCGAGCTAGGAGAAACGTTGATCAACAAAAGCCTAAACATGGCACTCGAAGTTGAAAACTCGCCATTATGTTGTCAGTATGGCTCATTGTCTGAAATCCATATGCGAAAAGGGGATTTAAACCAGGCCGTAAAATATGGTGAAGATGGCTTGAAAATCGTTCTTGAACGGTGCACTCCAGAATCTATCGCTTGTTATCAGGAGATTTTAGGCAATATTCATTTCAAGATGGGCAACAATCAACGGGCTACTGAATTAATTGAAACTGGCCAACAAACTCGAATGCAGATACAAAGCTTCGGCGCAAGTGCACATGACCTCCGGGATTTAGTTCGAATTGAATTAGACCAAAATAATCTAGATAAAGCAAAATTTTACTTCGAGAAATTAAGTCAATTAGAAAATCAACATCCAAATATTGACCGGATTTCGTATTTTTGCCAATTCAGCGAGGCATTGATTCTGATGCAAAGCAAAAGAGCGGTAAATATCGGGAAGAGTCAAGAAATATTTACGAAGTTGTTAAAATTCTCAAGACTCGGATATTACGAAAAAATTGATATTTACCTGAATCTTAGTAGCTTGTTAATTCACGAACTAAAAATTGAGGATGACGAGGAAGTTGTAGATGAACTTGAGAGTACCATGGACCGCGTGCTAGAAATCGCCTCAGAGTTGAAATCTAAACCATTATTAGCTGAAATTATAAGTATACGAGCCAAAGTAGCTCTGATTAGAGGGGACATTGATACTGCTCTTGAATTGGTGGAACAGGCCAAATCAAAGGTTGTTGAGATTTCTCAAGCAAGACTGTACGATCGAATTGAATCCTTTGAGACTGAAATAAAGAACAATTATTTGGAGTGGAAAAAAATTGTAGCAAGCAATTCTTCTATCAGGGAAAAGATAGAGAAATCAATGATCGAAAATTATATTGCCAGCTCATTAAAAGTGCGATATGAAGTTCAATATTATCCAACATGATATCACAACTTCACACAAATACCATTTTTCAATGTATCAATCGATTTGGATAGAATGACTGGCTAGCACAGTTTGTCTGAGAAATTGTAGGCCTGGATAATCGATCGAGATCGACGCTAGAAATGAAAACGAGATTGAGCGCACTTTTGCTTATTAAAACATCCACCACTCATAATTAGTCGAGAAACTACCTTAGGAATCATTAATTCACTATATAGCTGATCAATTTTGGTGGGAAAATCTAGAGGAATATTGATCCTGCTTTTTGTAGTCCTTGCCTTAAGTACCACTAACAATCAGCCAATAGAAAGAATCAACAATACAATGCCGGTAATCAACTCGACTGCTATATTCGATCAAACAAATTCGATCGAATATTCTACTACCTATCTTGGTGGTTCCGATACAGACAATATTCAATGCATGATCTCAGACAATCACAATCAGTGAGATGCTGTCGGGCATACTAAATCAATCGAATTGAATAACGGAACAACAGATAATGGAGATGCATTAGTAGTAAAGTACGACCACAACATGAAGAAATATTGTCATTTTTGGGGTAACTTCGTCAATGGATATCAGTGGTGGTACATTTAGCACCATAGAGGCACCAAACGGTTTTTTGACAAAATTTTCTGCTGCTGGTGAGATGATTTGGAGCCAAACGATTGAGGACGGAACTCCATGGCATGTACTACATTTAGATTCTAACGATAATATTTACCATTTGAAAGATACCAATTCCTTATGGAATATTATGAATGCAACAGAGATTACGAGCCCTGCTGGACTCCAAGTAAGAACTAGCTCGTGGAGTTCAGGCTCCACAGGTGTCTTTATAGGTGCATACATAAAAATATTATCTCTCAAAGAGGGGGTGAGTTTAATCCAAGTTCACAATCTTCTAGCTCTATGATTCTTAATGTATATGATCATTATCCCTATACTCATTATAAACGAACTTACGAATACTAACGGTAACCGGTCAGTTGTGCTGGTCGTAGGCGAGAAACTGGTTATTGTTGTTGCACCACTGGTAAAAGTGCTAGTGATTGTCGTTTCTTCGCCAAAACCTGTTGTGACTACAGTTGTCAAGATTACCAATGTTCCGCTTTCTGTAGTTGTGGCAACAGGTGTGAAGAATTCTATACATTGGGGAAGCCACCCAAATTGAATTATATTCACAACTTCACCATTCAATTTGACGGTAATAACAAAACCTAATTCGTCAAATGCGCGCGCAGTTACAGCCAGAACGTCGATAGTTTGACTTCCCGTTCCAGCTATAGCCAAGGGATCTAATATTAGATACGACATAAAGTAATCTGAACGCCAATCGGCCTGTATATCAACAATTGATTCATCTAGATTTTCCCATACTAAATCTACAAATATTAGAATTGTGTTATTACAACTCAGATCACCATCGAGGTTGGTATGTTCATCTCGCCCAGAACTAGTAAAAGATGACGGACAACTAGTGCATTGGATATCTATCGAAATTGGGTCGAGATCGTCGTCGGGTCGAACTTCAACATATATTGGTCCTGTGGTTTGCACTTCTGGAAAATCAGTCTCACTACAATAACTCCATCCTCGGGGGTCGATAGGTGTCAACTCTGTATCATATATATTCACAAAATACGAATCGTAAGTTGAGTAGCCAGCCGAACAAGTGGCCGTCACCTTATAAGTATTTGACGCCGCAGATCCGAAATCTGCAAACACCCATTCCACCCAAGGAAAATTCCCGGTAAAGTCAAACGTAAAGGGTATCCCCGCCCATATATGAGGATTTGCAGGATCAGAACCTACCGGTTTTTCTTCAACTTGGAGTCCGAATATTGCTGTTGGATCGGGTGAAGCAACATTGAGGAGATGAAGCC
>JACZSS010000470.1 GCA_022574115.1 Candidatus Heimdallarchaeota archaeon
TATTCTACTTTGAATTCTTTCGAGAAATGGGGATTCCAATTGTGAAGATGAATCAGGGTATCAGAACATTTATCGTAAGATCAGCAACCCTTCTTTTGGCAATTATCTTTGTCACCTTTTTCAAACTTTTCCAGTGGCGAATAAGTGGTAAGGTTCAATTGTATGAGTAAGTCTAAACCCATCAAAATTAGGTCACTGGATGAAATAAAATATTCAGTCTGACAAAAAATTGATGTTATCTTATTGATTCGATAGACAGACCCATTCTATTGGACTATCGATACCAACATCCTTTTTGAATTTCAATGCTGATTGACCGTTTTTGTGCCAACATTTCATAGGTAGCTCTGTGAAAGGTCAACATTAGTTCTCCTATTATTACTTCCTACACAGTTTCTAGTTTCTACGTTTATTCATTCGGATCAATCTATTCAAAACTTATGCGATCCACAATCGATGTGACCATAGATTTGATTACCGGTGGCAATGTCAGTCAGAGTTGGAAAACTGGGAGGGATGATACGGAGAGATCCGGCTTTAAACTTTATTTCAAATAATTTTGGGCTACCAAGATTAAAAGTTATGTTTTAATATTTCATTCTAGCTCCGCAACACACTTCACGCTGAGGAGCAAATTGAATTTACTCCTGATTGTCGTTGATACGAGACAGAAACTTCAATACCTTCCTCAAATGGCCACATATTGATGATCAGTGAAGGTTATATCTCATTTAATATAGTCTATTTCGGCTTCAGGACCAATGTTATAGTGATAATTATAAAAAAAACCAGAAGTAAATGATTCTGATTAATTGCTTACCGGCTATCACTTTTTGGTTACATTGTCGAAGCATTCGTTATAGTGATTCATCTCAAATTGATGCCCCCTGTAATTCTTTAATACTAAAATTACCTACAAAGCTAATATAGATTTCCTTTTGTTATCAAATATAGGATTAATAGATAGTATGTTAAAATCAGCAGAATATTTAATTTCGGAAGAACCATGGTTTCGCAAAAATGTCATGAAATGGACCAGTTATGATCTTGGGAATACAATTTACTCAATGGTTGTGGTCTCGCTAACCTTAACTCCGCTAATTACAATCATCTATTTCAATCGAGGTTTAACTGGTTCTGACGCAGTAAAAGCTGGTTTGTTGGCAGTTTCGACCGTGTTCTTGATTTCAAATTTGATAATGGCAGTTATATCGCCATTTTTAGGAGCATATGCGGATCATCAACCAAAAAGGCGATCACTCTTAATGAAACTAACTATCCCGTGTGTCATATTTATGTCATTCCTATTCTTATCCCTTTACACCGATAACGTATTCCTCATACTTTTCATCTTTTTATTGGCGAATATTTTCTATCAAATGGGTTTGGTGGTTTATGATTCAATGTTGCCCTTCATTGCCGACAAACATAATGTAGCAAAAATAAGTGGGTTAGGAGTAGCAATAGGTTACTTTGGGTCATTTATAGGGATAGGACTAGGTTTCTACCTAGCCACTAGGTACGGAGATTGGGAAACAAAACCAGTGACTAGCGATTCTGCGACTGTAACAGTCGATGTCTTTGAAATTGGTTATATTCCTTATATTTATCCACTGGCTGGGATCACTTTTTTGTTGTTTGCATTACCAATCTTTAGGTTACGAGAAAAACCAAATCCCCGCGGGGATATTACGGTTAAGCATATTCGATCCGAGGTGGTTAGTCAAGTAAAGAGTACAGCAAGAGAAATCAGAAATTACCGAAGCATGTTCTTATTTTTAATCGGATGGTTGATTTATATAGATGCCGCGAACACGGTGATTTTATTCATGACACCAATTGTTACCATCGGATTAGGTTTTGAGCCGGGAACAATACTGATAGTCCTAGGAATTGGTATTCTTTCTGCCGTGTTATTTACTTATCCCATAGGTGTTTACGTTGACAAAAATGGTCCGCGTAAAGGTCTTGTGATCGTCACAGGTTTATGGGTTTCTGCCATGTTAATTGCTTTCTTTACAAGTCTCAACTTTGCAGGTTTGAAGACACCCGATTGGCCCGTTTATGTATTTCCATTAGTCCTAGGCCCAGGTCTTGGCGGTACTTGGGTTGTCCAACGACAATTTTTGACTGAACTTGCTCCACCAGATAAAGTGGGTAACTACTTCGGATTTGCCAATATTTTTGGACGTATCTCAGCGGCCTTTGGACCGTATATTTTCGCATTTTCAGTGATAATCTTAGAAGAACAAACTTCTCTAGATATTTCGTTAGCTAATCGATTTTCAATTCTAACCATAGCGGTTCTCATGCTGATTGGATTTTTTATTCTACTAAAGGTGGACAATGTTCATGAAGCCTATCTTAACGGTGGTCGAGCCACCGGGGATGGGAGATGGATAGATTCGGAAGGGACGGTATTATATACAGCTAAGAAGTGATCCTAAAATTCTGGATTTTATCTTGAACCTAGAGAATTACCCTGCATTTCAAGTTACTAATTTTTTATTTTGAACATTATCTGACGAAATATATAAAATCATCATCATCCTCAATTAATATATCGCCGGCAAAATAGCCGGCATAGTTGGTGTCGGCGCTAGCAGCTGTCGCATAGATACCATATGCTGTTGATGTGGCGTCAGGATCAGTTTCTCCTGTTGCGCTAAAGTAACCGCCATAGGTGTTTCGCGTGAGTGGACTGCCGGAGAGAACGCTTCCAGTATTAGCTGCTGTAGAATAGATACCGTAGATTGTGTGAGTTATGCTTCCAGATGCTGCTATGTCTTCTCCAGTATTTGAAATGGTTGAATATATACCGTACCAATCTGGCGTGTTAGTACCGAAGCCAGCCCAATTAAACGTTTTGGTGAATGATGAAAATATTCCATAATGATCATTTCCTATATCCGAGCCAGTTGGAGAAAATGACAAATTTATACCTGAGGATTGATCTGCATTACTTGTGACATTGATGTCTAAAACACCTGTTGTTGAAGTATTAGTGGTTGATGATCCGTCGATTAAAACACCGTCGGCTGCATCCAATACAACATTAAAGTCGCCTCCGGAAAGATCAAGGTCACCGTCAGAAATTAAGATGTCACCATCGGTTAAGATGAGAGAATCTACGCCATCGCCGCCGCCATTAAGAATTAAGGTAGTATCGGCATCGGTGTCTATTATTACATCTCCACTTCCATTAGGAGCTAATGTTAAGGCTTCATCTGTCCCTGTGGTTATATCCGTAGCAACTCCTGAAATAGTTATAGTTCCGCCCATTGTAAATGCTGGCATAGTAAGCCCAGTTCCTGCCCCCA
>JACZSS010000471.1 GCA_022574115.1 Candidatus Heimdallarchaeota archaeon
TCCATTAACCTCCAGTGATTTGGCTTTCTGTACAGCATGTGGAACATCATTAGCGGGTTCAGAAAAATATTGCCACTCATGTGGCAATCCCATCAACAAATGAGCAATTAATCTTATGAATAATTGCGGGGCCACAAGATGGTACTTTCACTCTCCCCTCTTAATCCCACTATCCGACTTGATATGTCCAATTATGCGCGCTGTTGGTAAAATTGGATTACCCAGCCATGGGCGAACCACTGCGAGACCTAAAATTCAGGTAGGTCAAGATCGATCGATCTAGCAGGTCCCAAATTCAAGTGATTATTTGATCAATAAAGCTCGTTAACGCAAGACAATGAGCTTTGTATTTGATCTTTCAAATAAATACCTAAGAGAATCTCATTATTCAAGATTCACCATCCCTCAAGGGCAGCACCGGTCTTTTCAAAACCCTTCTTATTTTTAGTTATTACAACAGCCTGCAGATAATTTGCTACTGAAGCGATTAAGATATCGTTGACGTTATATTCATCAAGATTCAACTGTGCTTTGATCCTTCCAAATTCTTTTGCGTGATGCTTTGAAAACTCAATCACTGGAAAAAGTTCCCAGAGGCCTTCTAATATTTGCAGATGTGAAGACGTGCGAGTTGATCTAAATGCACCCTCATATAACTCCGCAGCGTTAATCGAGGTCGTAAATACATCATGATCTTCGTTTTGGAGTCTCTTCGCTTTGTTCAATGCAGATTTTTCCCCTCGAAAAATGGATATGAGAAAGTTAGAATCTAAAAGATACTTCATAAAGTTGGAGAACTCCATTTTGCTTTTTTACGTTGTTTGTAGACTAACTCTGTTGAGTCTGCTAACTCACCCAAGAGCTGTTCGTCTGTTTTTTGAAGTTCTGTTATGTAATTGAGGAGGGCCCCAATCCCTTTTTTGTTTTTCTCAACCAGGCGTAAAATTACCTGTGAAAATGATTCTCCAGCAATTTTCAAACCTTTTAGTTCATTATAGGCCTCTTCAGTTATCGATAAAGTCTTTGTTGCCATGCAAATATATACACGAACTTCGTGTATTTTAATGCATTTATTGACAATTAATTCTGGATGATCGAATTCTATGGATTATTCGATTATAACATGAATAACTTATTATTACAGGGAGATCATAAAATAATCATGGCAACTTCAGTCTTATCAAAAAATGGTACGATCAATCTGCCAGCTGAGATTAGGAAAAAATTAAAGGTTGAAGTAGGTGATCGACTTAGTTTTGTCGATACGGGAGATGGGATAGTCATCGTACCCATCAAAGATCTTTTCGATCTCATTGATCCGACTACAAGAGATCTCGCCAACAGAATTAGCCAAGAATTGCTTGATGACCATAAAAAAGAAGCGAGGAAATAATTTGGTCAATTATGTATGGGATACAGGCGCCTTAACACAATTTTTTGCAGGGCAAGTCGAAACCAAAAAACTGATGAAACACACCCTATCCGGTGAGTCTATTAGTTTTATTCCTCAATTAGTCTTTAGTGAATTTTATTACAAAACCTGGCAAAATTACGGAGAACAGGCTGCATTGGTAAGAACTAAAAGCCTTAGGGAAAGTAAGGTAAATGAATACATACTTTCTGAAAAAGATACGTATGTGGTGGGGAAAATGAAAATAGATTTTCCCTTTTTATCAATAATTGATGCAATTGTAGCAACAACAGCTAAGGTAACAACTTCCACCGTAATCACGACAGATAGTGATTTTACTAAAGTAAAACCGATCAAGGTAAAAAAAATTATTTTCTGAGCTATTTACAGACGTATTGATCACCTGAAGACAATTAGATCAATCGATGGATCAAGTCAGCCGTCATTGTCACAAATCGTTGGGCAAGAAATATGTCAACACCATCTTTTGCGTCAAAAGTTCCATAGATGTCATCATCTTCAAGGTCTGTAGTTATCTTTTCTTTAACTTCTCGGGAAATTTTAAAATCAAATTTCAATCGATCGACGTCCAGCAGATTCGTTGAAGTCGGTTCAACTGATAATTCAGACTTATGGGGAGGGCTCGACAAAAGTATTCTATCAATACCTTAGACATCGCCTCGGATCATATTGAATTCATCTGATCAAATCAGGACGATTGAGGTGTTTCACTATTCTGAAGCTTTGGAGGGTCCTTCTCTCAGTAATTCTGGTGGCAATTGTTGAATGTAATCCATGAATTGCTCAGTTCTGTTGATAAAAGGAAGCCCGACCTGAACCATGGACTTTTCTTCCAATATCTTGTAAAGGTTAGTCGCTCTAAAGATTTGCTCCTGTGTAATCAGAAGTGTTTCTGGAAAGAAGTACAACAGAACAATTATTCCCGCAACAGATATAAATTCAGCTACCGCTCCCCAGTTGAATATAATTAAGACATCACTAAATCCTACGACTTCAGTTCCAACTAAAATATTCGCAAAGTCAAAGATGAAGGCAGAGGTTACAAATATAAACCAGGCTATTCTAGAATATAACAGGCCTTTGGTGTCTGTTTCAGGTTTAATCGTCAAATAAGTATATGCAACAAATACGTAAGTTAAGAGACCGGGTAGAATCACGTACCAAGGATTAGCTAGTGGGCTAATATCAGGTATGTAAAGATAGCTCGGAAAGAGCTTCATGTACCATTTATATGGGTTCCAATAGCCCAGAGTTCCGGAAAATGACCAGTTACTAGTAAATAATGTCTCTACATAATGGATTGTGAAAGCTACAATATGAGTTACCAATTCAATTAGAAGGTAACTGCTAAATATCTTATAGGTCACATGCTGTTCAGAAAATTTTTTCATCCTAAACACATGCAGGAATAACATCAGCATTCCGACCTGCGCCAAGAGAACTATGAAGCCCACATACTTATATCCAACCCAATAGTGAGGATCTTGTTCGCCGTAGTCGATAGTAAAATTTTCATAGTATATTACACGAATAATGACTGCATTCCAAATCGCATAGCGTATGAATAATACAATTAACGGAAGATACAACTTTGAACCCGTTATTTTGTAATATTGATACAACTTTATTATCACTATTATTGATAGGATTACAGTAAATAGAGATAAATAAAATCCTCTATCTAATGGAGTTTCGAACCAGCTCTCATAGAATACCATTTGTTAATCAAATATTTTGCAACAGCCTTTAAGGTTTTCCAGCGCTCGTAAAATTCTTTCTATTGATTGATTAAATGATTGTCGCGATCGAACTGGGATCAATTACTGGTAAGTAAACCGAGCTTACGCAATCCTTGCAAATATTTCTCAATTTTCTCATCGTCT
>JACZSS010000472.1 GCA_022574115.1 Candidatus Heimdallarchaeota archaeon
CTTCGCCTAATAACATTCATTGTATCACCTCAGATTAGAATTTTTGTATTAAAACTTCTTCGATCGATCAACCACTCTGGAATTTTTCTTACAAATTTATAGACACCAATAATCCGGCCCAAGATTTGTTGCATTTTGAGTCGTGGAGAAGAGCTGATTCTTCCCCTAGAGACCAGATTTAGTCCTACCATGCAGAGATATACAAAATTCAAGTAGAATAGAGTGTATCCTACAGTTATCAATACACGCTTTTTGCTTCCATGGAGAAATACCAATCGGAGACCACCGTAGGTTTGAAGTATAGTAAACCGCAAACCGTTTCTAGAGCTAATTGCACTTCCTTCATGAGTTGTAACTGCTTTAGGGTTCGTGATTACTTTATATCCATTTAATCGAGCTCGTAGATTAAAATCTGCATCAGCACCATAGAAAAGATATTTTTCATCCACTTCCTTATTTCTATTTAACAGGTCTTGTCGAAAACTCGAGAGCCCAACAAAATCGACTTCACCGATGAGTGAATTGGGATCATGTTGTTCATTGTATCGCAACTTGTGAGTAAATGTGGTGAAACGAAGACGAATCCCTTGCTCGCTAATTTTTCCATCTGGTTTCAGACGTGTTGTTCCAATGATCAATCCAGGGCCAAATTTCAGATGTGATCTAACCAATTCTTCCGCCCAGTCCTCTCTTGCCACCTCATCAGTGTTGAAATCTATCGCTATCAAATCACCAGTAGCTATATTCAGGCCTCTATTAAGAGCTCTCCCCACTCCGATTCTTTTTTCTTTGATCAATGTAACATTAGGAAATTGTGTTTCAATTATCTCTAATGTCCGATCACTCGACCCTGCGTCGACAACTATTATTTCCATAGATGAATGTGTTTGAGATATAAGGGCCTGAAGGCATGACTTAATATGCTTTTCAGACTGGTAACAACTAATAATTACTGAAAGCAACATACAGTCAAATTGAGTTCACGAATGTGTTTCTTATACTTCATGATCTTTTTAGGTTGAATAATGAGTAAAATATCAAATATTCTTCGTCTAAATCTCTTGGTCGTATAAGAGCTCTAAAGAAAAAATCTAAAAGTCGGAATCTGAGGAAACGTAGCTATTTGCTCAGGCCAAAAGTTTGGATACAACGGAGTTTTGCTTATCTGGTAAGATTCTTAGATCTTGTGATCCCTAAAGACAGTAATCTCATCGTGGCAGGATCTCCAAATCTAGGAGGCAATTCTTATTATTTCTTCAAAATGATGAGAGTGAAAAAAATAAATTCACACCGAGTCGTATTTTTATCAAGGAAACTGACCGAGGTTGCCGAAATCATTAAAGAAGAAGGTAGTGGATCTAGCTATCACCTCCTCAGCTTTAAAGGAATCTGGTCTTTTCTGAGAGCGAAAACAGTTGTATTGACTCACGGTCCATCTGATTTCTTTTACTATATCGGAAAACGAAATTTAAGAAAGCGAATCGTTAATTTTTGGCACACAATACCAATTAAGGATATGTCTGGAATCGCAAAGGGTTCAAATCTAACGTGGGATATTCAAACTGTTAGTTCGCCATGGGAGAAATCACTTTATGAAAATTATGGAGTTAAGGCAAAGCTGGTCATCACTGGTTATCCAAGAAACGAATACCTGATCTGGGCTGAAAAAAATCAGGTTGAATTAAGTCGCATAAAAAGCAAGTTAGATCAATATCTTCAGTTTACACCTAGTAAGATTATAGTTTACGCTCCAACATATCGACATCATATTGGAACAGATTTCTTTCCGTTTGACGACTTTAATCCCCAAGAGATACTTGAATTCTGTAAAAAACATCAGATCGTAATTTTAATTCGTCTCCATCCCAACGAGCGAGAATCATCCTCCGATTCAAAACTGAAAAAGTTGTTAGAATCAAAGTATTTCATCTTTGCCAATCGAGATAAATTCTCGAAAATGGCGGAACTTCTACTTATCTCGGATATAGTAATAACTGACTATTCAGGAAGTTATTTTGATTTCTTGCTACTGAATCGGCCAACTATATTTTTACCCTATGACCGAGTTGAGTATAATAACCTTTATGGATTTGCTGTAAATTTCGATGAAGTTTCTCAAATGACCACCTGTCAAAATCAGGCCGAACTGTTAGAAACAATTGAAACCATTGTTAATGGCTCCCTTGAGATAGTCGAATTTCTTGCAGAGCAAAAAGAAAAATATCATCAATACGATCCGGAGAATTGTTCCCGTAATCTAGTTAGTTATTTTAATTAAAAATTTGTCTAGAATTTCAATTTGCAAAGGCAGATTCTTATTTAGTGAACGGACAGTTTTGGAGAGTTGGGACAAACATAGACGACATGATTTGAATCATAAGTCTTTTTTAATCTGAGGTGGAAGAGGATTTAGTGACGTGGATAGTTGCAACACTTGGGCCAAGTGGAGGTGCCCACCAGCATCCTGGGTACGATGGTCATGGAGCGGCTCAAGAACCTGGACCGGGTCGCTTACATCAGGTATGCGAGCGTCTACCGGGATTTCCAAGACATCGAGAGCTTCGAACGGGCGGTAAAGGACCTGAGAGACGACAGCTCCCAGCTCTCGCTACCGGAAAAATCACCTGGGCTAGCCCACCGCCGGCGCCGCCGCAACACAGCCACGGCCGCCCGCTACCGCCCCAGGAAAATCAACCCTTATCGCGGTGACATAAATCCGTTGGATCAGGACGATCACGGAGGTAATCCAGTCAATGAGCGCTAGTTTGCCCTATTCCACCTTGGTCAGGCTGCTGACGCTGAATAACCAGGTGCACGACCTGGAAAACCGGATGATGGGTGTGGAATTGCAGCAGGTCAGCGTACGGACGGAAGCCCCTGAGCTCTCAGGGAGGGCCACCGGTACCAATCGAATTGCCGAGATTCAAGAGGAAATAGACCGGGGAGTGCGGGCCAGCTTGACGGCCTGCTGGCTGGGCTTGCCGGGAGACCCGGAAGCCTAGCCGACAGTCTTGAGATGATGTGGGGAGGGGTTGTAGCTCGGAACCATTCCGAAGGTCTTCGCTCGCACCGAGCGCTAAACTGGTTTGCTCCCATCGAGCCGTTACCACCATTGAAAACTCGTCGCCACGGCCCATTGACTTTCTTCAAAACTCGGAGTATAGTCCGCCCTACTACTCTTGGTAGTTCCTTAAGATTGTACTACAATATATAGTAGCAAAGGTCACTAATCTAGTTCAGATAGGAGGCCCTCGATCCGGTGGGTCTGACTGCTATAGCCAAGCTGGGCTCAGCTCCACAGGACCACTGA
>JACZSS010000473.1 GCA_022574115.1 Candidatus Heimdallarchaeota archaeon
ATGACAAAGCCTGATATGCAACAACTGCGGCTCACTTCGATCACCTACTTCATTTTCAACATAAACCGAGCATTCGATACCGGCCGGCATCACGATATAACAGTCGATGAGGTTTGGGAGCACATTAAAAGTGATGACTTACTTGATCATCTCGATAAACGTCTGGGCACAGATGCTGACTTAAGTATACTCCGCAAAACCATCAGCGACCAGGGTGAGCTCCTTGTAATCGGCCTAAAACCTTTCACATCGACACAAGTGCCCGAAGATTGGGGAATCAGAAATAATGGCTTGTGTCTGTTAATTGCGATGGCAACTGAGCTCATTCAGTATGGGTGGCCTGACTCTTCTAGTAGCTTGAACGAACTTGCAGTTTAAGGCGATACCTTTAGATTGAGTTTTCATCTACACCCCGAAAGGACTACAAATCATGTAGGTCGATCAGGGGCTGTTTGAAATAGTTTGTCCAAGTCTTCCTTAGTTGAAGGAGGAACAGGAGTTATCTCAATCTTGCCTGCCTTGTGATCAGAAATAAGATCCTGAACATATATGCCAGGCCAAGAAAGTGATTGTTTTTCGAGCCACCGAGGCCTTTTCTATCCAGGGATAATTCCTAAGTGCCGTAATGGCTGATTCGGTGATAATGCGATCGAACTTCATGGGGACTTACACTATCTCAGAAACCACCGTTTATGAGACTCGAACTCCTCCCTTTATAAACGGGCAAAAACAGCCCAAAAATCTGTCTTTTTACTCGTCTCTCAATGTAAATCTTAAAACGTCGCGTCCCAATCGATTTTGAGGGGGGCGGGATTACGGGTTGTCTTGCCGCCCTCGTGAATTTCCGATAAAAACGATTATCGGAAAACCCTACTTTCAGAATATTTTCTTCATCAGAACCACCATTTACATTATAATTATCAGATACAACCGCTGGAGATGCTCTGGAACTAAATGATTGTAAGCTGCTAGATGCGGATCCAGTTTTCTGGTAGCGTTTATTAGTCCGAAAGGTGGTTAGCCGGCTTGCCTCACCCAATCTCTGATGTTACTCCCAATTCTCTCAATATCCTGGATATCGAGTTCACCACCATGCATAACAATATTTCGTGATCTCTCAAGTATGCTCAATGTGGCCTTAACCCACTCGAGATCCGCCAAAACATCTTTAAATATTTCCCAATTATTTGCGATAATCGAGGATAGATCACCAAAATCGCAATACTCAATTTCTGAACCCCCTCTAGCTCCATGCCAACGGAATTTTGATTCATCTTCAATCCTCGATGTGACCTTGGTTTTGATTCTAGAGGGTACCTTATCCCACCACTCATCTTTGTACTCCTCAACCATGGCTGAGCGTACACAATTTCTCACTGTTTTCTCAAACGCATGGACGGCCATGTATACGATTGACATCCGTCTAGCAGTAGCGATGCCTTCATCATCAAGCATCTCCAGAAAAAGCTTACTTCTAATAAGCTCCATTTCTTTAGATCCAAATGAATAACGTGATTTCCTCCCAGCTTTATCAAGACTCTCCTGTGTCAACACACCTCGATAGACAAATGGATAAAGTTTTTTCATGTCCTAACCTAAATGGTCTCTCAAACTCTTGAAAATTGAATCGAACACGGCTTGATCTCGTGTGTCTGGAAGAACAATGTTTATATGATATTGTAGCGCGCCGAAGGATACGTTACCCTCAGGGAGCTTATCGTCTTTCGGATCGCTCTTCCCATCATCCGTTGCATCCTGGATTTTGGGTTTTGCTTTTTTCCCAGTACTTTTCGAGAAATCAGCAACTTCACAGAGTGCAACGAAAGTTTTGGCAATATTCCGAATAACCGTATCCTTTTTTGTACCCTTGTAAAGCGTTTTTAATTTATTAAAGGCACCTTCGATATCGAGTGTATCAGCTTCTTTGTTCACAGCAAAAAGGTCCACATAGGCTTCCTTGATCCCTTCAGCTAATATTGTCCACGATCTGGATTTATCTAAAAATTCATGGTATCGATCTTGTGGAACACCATCGGTATTCAGAAATCCTAACTCTTTGAGAACCCCAATAATGAGTCGATCATTCGAACTGGTAAATTCAAGATTTTCCAAGAATTTTGTCGAAAAACGCTCAGGCGCCTCAGCTCCAAGAAATGCTTCAAAATATACTGGGATAGCTCCCGTTTTGATTGTGTAGCTGTCTGGTAAAGCCATGTTACCCTCCCTGTTTGATTAATTGGGTCTACTGAAATCACTAGCGGAAAGATTTCCCAAGGACTCTGTTAATGCCAAAATATCGCTCGAAGATTTATCATTCATGTCTCAAAATTCTTGGTTAGTACCATTTCTGATAAATTCCATTATTGGAGACTGTGCCTAAATCCTCATGTAATCCTGTTGACGAACACAGGCACGGTGCATCCGGATTATCGGTAGCCCCAGAAATAATTTAACTGCTCATGATTAAACGTTCTGCAGCCTTACCCAATTGAGAATATTGAATAATGCTCTGCAATCAGCATGAAGGTACTGTTTTAGTAGTTTTGCTTCTTCTGAGTGAAGGGGATCGCCTTTTGCATAAGATCTCCACGCCACAACAGCAGCCTCAAGGCCCTCACCCAATCCCTCTGGCCAATTCGGATCATATTCTTTATTCAACAGTCCCAATGCTTTGGCAGACTCTTTCAAAGTAAAATCCCATGCACCTGGAATGCACAGATGGCCCTCTAGAAATGGTTTTTGCAGATCATGCCAAGGGAGTCTTCTTGTTGGGTGATCCAATGGTAGTTGATGTCGCTCGTATATGTGCCTAGTCTGCCACACTTCGGCACTCGTCCAATGATAAATTACTGACTTGTCAGGATTAGCGTATTCCCCTTCAGTCACCTTTTCCAAGTCCTGTATAAAATCGTTAACCATATTTAGTTCAGCGTAATGACTCTCATCTTCGGTCATGAATTCCTTGTATTGCCATTTTGAATTATCAATCCACCCTAATCCTATCATAAACACCATTTCGCAACCTTCGAGCGTGGGCCACTGTGCATCAAAATCAACGTTGACATTATTAAAGAACTCATAGTCGACGAATAACTCATATTCTCTTTGAGGCGGAATAAGCATTGGGTCCAGTTTAGTGGGGGGATCTTTTCGATTGGCTCTTAAGATGGCTCTAATCCTTGCTGCTTTTACGGAACCTATGCCCTTACAGTCCTCAAGAGGAATATTTTCTGGCTCTGTGGCCAACATCGAATCTATCGATGGAAAGCCGTTCTGAATTAGCGTGCTACGATTCTCTGCATT
>JACZSS010000474.1 GCA_022574115.1 Candidatus Heimdallarchaeota archaeon
GAATCTGATCAAATGATGATTAGGTCTGTCCCCAACGAGACTGATGTCATCTTTGCGGTAGTTTCAGCAATTGCAGCAGGTGTAATCATTTCTAAAGGTCAATCACTATCAATCGTTGGTGTAGCTATTGCGGCTTCACTTGCACCTCCAGCGGCGACGATCGGCTTATATCTAGCATTTAATGATCTAGCTGCAGCTCAAGGTGCTGGATTATTACTCCTAATCAATATTTTAGCCATCAATGCTTCGTGCTCGATCATGTTTACAATTTTTAGATTGCAGTCTAAGGCGGGTATATCTATGAGAATGTCTCTGAGAGCGCAAAGGATCAATCGTCTCATGATAGGCAGTGTCCTACTTCTTTTCTTCATTCTTTCGGGATTCTTAGTTTATCGGGCAATTTCCGGTGACAGCTAGTTTCTATTGAGCCTGATCGATTTCTCATTTGGTAATTATCTTCACCTCTGTAATTTAGTATCTGATTATTACCTAAGTTCTAGAAGCAAGTGGACAGAGTTGCTAACCATTACGTTCTCTTCTAGCGCGTTCACGTTCTTTTCGTTTCCTCACAAGCATTTGATAAATTTCTTCGGGATTTCCAGTTGGTAGCCCATCTTTCTTATTCTCTCGGGACGATGGTCTAAGCGATGATTTTCCAAGAGGTTCTGGACGTTTCTTAAGCATGGTTCGATAATTTGAAAGCGGACCAGAAGTTTTAGTCTTGAATTTTCGGATCGGTCGACTAATATGCTGGGTCGGTTGTTTGATATCCTTCACAGATAGTGACTTAAGCAATTTTAACTGGTTCCTCGCTCTACGACCAATCGCCTCCTCCCTAAGAGTCCAGATTTTTCGACGTTCTTCGAAGGTCTGTCTAAAGTTTTTCAGTTCTTGCATCCGCTCTTTATGAGCTACTGAAGTTGCAATAATCACTCTTTTTCGTTTTGGGGATTTTTTCGCTTTCTTAGGTTTAGTATCCTCTCTTTTATCAAGAAACTTTACGGCTGAACTTGTTTTCTTCTTTCTATACACCCTATGTCTTGTGGAGACAATATCCATCACCTCTCGCCAATTACCGAACAGTGTCTCAGTCCGGCCTAGAACCAAAATTCCACCCGGACGAAGTGATTGAAAAAATTTGGAAATAATTTGGAATTGAGCTTCTCTGTCCACGTAAATCAACACGTTTCTGCAGGTAATCATATCCAATCCCGACGGATATTTATCTTTCATTAAATCCTGCTGACTGAAATTGATCATCCTTTTGAGATTAAGTGAAACCTCGTAATCATCCTCACTGGTTTTGATAAAATGCTTAAGAATTTCTACGTCAGTCATCTCGGCCAAATACCCTTCAGAATAGATCCCATTTCGCGCTATTGCCAACAACTCATTTTTGACATCGGTCGCAATTATTTTTACTTCAATCTGAGACAAGATCGAATCAGATACAATCATCGAGAGGGAATAGGGTTCAGCACCAACAGCACATCCTGCAGACCAAATTTTCAGTTGGTTTCTATTGTCTTTAAGCGCCTGCCTGGCTAGTTCGGGAAGTATGTCTTCTTTTAAAGCATCAAAGGTATCCCGGTTTCGGAAAAAACGAGTGACGTTGATGCTTAAGGTCTCTTGAACCTCCTTTATCTCAAAGGGATGTTTTTTCAAATAATCTAAATAATCTTTGTAAGATTCAAGCCTTAATCTTCCCAACCTTACTTTAATTCGGCGATTTAGATAGCTGGTTTTGTATTGACCAACCTCGATCCCAGACTTACCGAGATAATTAATTACAGAATCTAGATATCTAGTATCTAGGTATTTTTGAGTAATGGTCGGAAATTTATCAGGATCATCTAGTAATTTTTTGTTTCGAGTGAGGTCTCGTTTTCGAGCTTTTTCGTGATCAACCTTACGCTTGGAAAACAGCGTTGCACCACGAGCAACCTTCTTCTTGTCCTCACTCAATAATAATAATTTACGTGTTGTAGGTATTAAAAGAATTCATAAGAACTAACAGGTTTAGACTCTTACTTGTCTAGATCTTGACCGAAGTAAAATCGTAATATAGATCAGTTATGTAAACACTTAAAGGTGTGATGAGGAGCTACAATTTATTATTTCGATAGATCGATTTAATACAAATTTTCATTTACTCTTACGAGAACAAGTTAGTTCGATGACAGTTTAGTTGATGTTCTAAATTTTTTAAAATTTTTTATTTTTAGTCAAAAAGTGGTTCTTACTTTTTTTGTATATTCATTACACCGCTCGACGATTGGATATTGCGCTTTTTTAATTACTAAGCAGAGGAAGCTTTTCCCCTTGTGCACGCAACTCGTACAGAGAGATGCCGTCGTATTAGCAGTTGTCGGCCCGCTAATATCGTAGTTGGTTTCTATTGATATCAAGCTCATATTTGTTTTAACCTTTTTGAATTCGTTATAAATTCAAATAGATGCATCGACCTTAGTCGACAATAGCAAACGATACTTAGCAATTGATCAATTGATCAACTGACCAATGTATATCTAACTAAGTACTGCTTAACCCAATATTAGGTACCAAGTATATAAACATTTAGTGATTTCTATCTGAATAAAACAGCAATATATGCATTATTAGCGTCTAATATGACCAATTATCTATATTACCCCTCGAAGCAAGCACGTATAGACTGTCGCTTTGTGTTTAATAAAATTAATACCTCATAACTAATGTCTAATGAATTTTTAAGCTAAATAATCGACTTTACTAGATTTTATTAGCTGTGGTTAATTAAAACCACTATATTTCAATATTACAGATCAATCTGTAAATTTTTAAGTTTTAGTGGATTTTTTCTGATTTATCAAAAACAACCTCTATCCCCATTTATGCAATTTAAGAATCAGTATCTTTGGGATGTTCGTCTAATAGCCAAATCATTACAATTCCAGAAGTTATCCCAACTAAAATACTAGGCACAACAGCGGAGAGAAACACAACAAACCCAATCGACTGAGGGACCCCAAAGCTCGAGCCGATGCCCACAACCCAAGTTGCAAAACTTACGATGACCCACCAGTGAGTACGGTGAAAATGTTGCCGGAGGACCAGCCATTGTATTAATATAGCACTGATTAGACCGAATCCCCAACCAGGACCCAAACCTAAGAACAAATTTACAATCGCTCCTAAACTCCAACCCACGATATTAGCCTCTAACTACTAAATTGCCCAAGATACCTGATTGTGTAGGATAATCCACCGCATACTTCCAATCATGGATCCGAGCACAGCTAATCCAATAAATCCAACCACCCC
>JACZSS010000475.1 GCA_022574115.1 Candidatus Heimdallarchaeota archaeon
AGTAATTGGCTGGATATGGGCCAATTACGCCAAAACCACAATTGTTCCGATCATTCGAATTGCCCGGGGTGATATTGCGAAGGTGATTTACTCCGTGAGTCCAGACAAGAAGGGGTTGGTCCATGTGTACAGACGGGATGGATCAATATCATCCGTGATAGCGATTGGAGAATATCCGCATGATATTTTCCTTGCGGGAGAAAAAGGGTATGTTTGGTCTAAAAACGAGACCAACTTTACCATCACCAAAGGGCATTTTGACCATCCAAAACTACAAACGAAGAAAAAGAAGACTAAATCGCTGGACGCTAAACCCAAAGCTATGGACTATTAAACCCCAATTTACTTAAAACTAAACATAAACTATGGCTATTCCTTAATAATATCATAGCTAGGGTTTGGAAAAACAGCTTATCTTAACTTAATTAAAATTCTAATATTTAAGGACATTAATTGATTAAAGATCAGGGAGCTTCTAAATTATTGAGGTGTGTATTAGGGTGATAACACTCCCTTGTTAAGATGCAGATGGCTGTTTTCCTGCGTAGTGTGGGTACAAATTCTAGGAAAACAGGATTGAATGGCTACTAAAAAAGAAGGGTGGTCGTGGGTGTAGTTTGTACAAACAATACTACTTCTTGCTATTTTTCAACGCTGAATTTCAGCGCACAGTTAGCCTTTATAAAGAATCTAAATGATGTTGTCTCATGCCAAAAACATCGATTGATCAATATCCGACGAGATTTTGGATTTATATCATTGTTCCAGTAGTATTTCATATTTTATTTCTGATAGATTTAATCAACTTCGATGGAAAATCTCTTTCTCGTATCGAAGTTGAGCAATTATATTCTGATGGTATTCGTAATGTTTCTTCCTCCGTCTTCTGGGAACAGGGAGTTATTGGTGAAGTATTTGTTTTTGAAGGGTGCGTGTTCTATTATCCAACCTTTTACGCCTTATTATTATGGAAATTTAGTATAATTCTGTTGGCCTTAGGTTTTAGAATTTATGCTCAACTAAATTGGGAGAATATTGATGATTCTCAAATACTAAATACAACATCTATCAATAATCGAAATAATTATCTGATAAAATTATTTCAAAGTCCTAGGGTTAAAGCCATTCTCATTTTATTAGCATATTTCAATTTGGTAAAATTAATTTGGTGGATAAAAGCAGAATACTCATTTGGAGATCCATTCTATCCAATCTCACCAACATTCATTCTAATCCCTTTGTTCTGGTTTGCTATATTGACAAACAAAAAATCTTCGGCTGTTTTTACGATTTTCAAACTGATGATAGTTATAATTTTGGAAAGCTTGTTCTTAATAGGATTTTATTTTGACAATAAAACCTGCTCATATCTCTGAACATAGATTTGACGTTCTGTTTTATTAGTTTTAAATTATCATTGATCGATTAAAAGGTTAAATACACATTATGAATATAAGACGCATTTCGAAGAATTTGCTAGTTTGAGCAATTTATCATTTTAGTTTTCTGATAATAGGCAAACATCAATCAATTGATGGAACTTGTGAATTCGAAAAATTGATAATTAGTGTAATTCGGTGAAAAAATAAATATTAACCAAATTCTATTGGGACGGGTTGTTGCATCTTTTCTAATTTTGTTTCGCTAAAATAATCGTGAATAAACAATAGTCCTATGCCTATTAAACTAACAATTATCATTATCCATAAACCAGAACTTAAACTTTCGAGCTCTATAATTTTTCCCACATATATCATTACAGAAAGTTGAACTAATGTAGCAATAGTTGAGATAAGACTGTAGATACTGTTTCTGAATTCCGAGGGGGTGGTTTCAAGTAATATTCTCTTTCTGATAGTTAAAGCGATTGTCCCAAAAAATTGGTTTGAAACCAGCAATAAGACCAACAGAATAATCCCTTGTAATTGAAATGAATCGTTTAGCGGAATAAAATCAATTATAGCAATTACACCTAAATACAGACCAACTTTAACAACAAAATATAAAATTCCTATTCTATTATTTGAAACTCGCTTGCTTAAAGTAGCTGCATAAATAATGAGAAAACCTCCAATTATCCAAACAAATGACCTTAAAATCCCTACGCCAACATCAGAACCAGTATATCCAAAATATAAAGGAAATAATATTAGTACAAACCATAGAGAAGAGATAGAATCAATAATTGCGAATCCCATTAACAAAGTAAAGGATTTCTTGGAGGAGAATAGATGTTTAAAACCCCCTTTTAAATAAACAAAGAAATTTTTTGACTCAGATATGTTGATATCTTCTAAAATTATATCTGAATCGTCAATATCCTTGACATATTTTATGATAATGGGAATTATAAGGATGATTAAGATTGCCACTAGAAGGAAAAGAAATTGTCTAGATATCAAGCTTGAAATCACTCCACCAATTACAAAAGAGATAGCAAATGTAAAATTTGTTAGGGTAGTAATTCGTGCCATTGCAAATCCGTAGATTTTATTATCTGGATCTGAATCATTCACTGTTTTTTTGTAATTGTTATCTAACCAAGTTTCTAATGCACCACTCAATTGACCTAGTGCAAGTCCAAAGAATACTGAAGCAACAGCAAATGACAAAAAAGACTCAAATTGACTTATTATGGTATAGCCTACCCCAAATGAAAGAAGAGCAATCGTAAGCACCACACGTTGTCCAATATAATCACCCAAACTGCCACTCGGATAATCAGTTAAGAATAGAACTCCAAAAACTATTGACATTAAGACCGCAGCATCAGCAAATCCAAATATTTGAACATAATGCAAAATTACAAAAGTAGTTCCCATTCCCTCAACACTCATGATAAACATGAACATGTAGAAAAACAGTTTTACTAGTCCTCGAGTTCGCTCAGGAAGCCCTCCAATTCCTAAGAATTGATCCATTTTTGATAAATTTAGATGTACAGGATCCATCTTATAGAATTACTAAACTTCTATTGCATGTAATTTACTTTGTTAATGATCTTGATATTAAATCCCCTTAATAAAAGAATGATAGGCAACGATCGATCCGTTGTCGATAACCAGATCAATTTTTATTTCATTAAATTTCATGAATTAAATTGTATATACATAAGATCAAGCTTCATTAGTTTATATACTGAATTCAAGATTAGCAATTGTTTAATCACAATCCTAGACTGGTCATTTTTCGCAGAATGATTTCAGGGAACAAAACAAAAACAGGGGATTGAACATGCGAAAAAATACAAGTAGCTCAAAAGAATTTCTGCAAAATTCAATTGAGTAGCGGTGACATCATCT
>JACZSS010000476.1 GCA_022574115.1 Candidatus Heimdallarchaeota archaeon
TCTCGTGAGATTGTATGCAAGTAATAATGGATAGACGGGAGGAACCTACCGTGGATTATCACTACAAAGTGGTTCTAGTCGGTGAAGCTGCAGTGGGAAAGACATCACTGCGACGTAAATACCTTGGCAAAGGATTCGATTCGAGTCATATAATGACACTGGGCGCCGACTTCAGCATGAAGGATGTGCATGTTCATTCTGGGGATTTACTCAGAATGCAATTATGGGATATTGCCGGGCAAAGCTTGTTTGAATCGATTCGAGCACAATTTTTGAATGGTACCGCAGCTGCAATTTTAGTCTTCGATATTACACGTCGAGGAACTTTTGACAAACTTGAGGATTGGTTACATGAACTGTGGGAAACGAATAATTATTCTGATATACCACTTCTAATTATTGGAAATAAAATTGACCTAAACGAGGACCGAGAGGTAACTGAGGAAGATGCGAAAAATTTTGTTGATAGTCTAAAGAAGAATAAGAACTATAAAACATCATTCGTAGAATATATTGAGACCTCTGCTAAAACTGGGGAGAATGTAAGCTCCGCGTTTGAATCGTTGGCTAATGGAACCTTTGATCTTTTAGCAAATTAATATTAGACGAGATCAAAAAATTTAGTCGATTTGTTGGGTCTGTAAATTCGATTGCCATTATTTATTTTTAGATACCCCTCAAGCAGCTTTTAATACCGATCTTAGGTATTAAATTTAATGAATTTAGGGTCTTCAGGTCAGTATGTAATTCGCACTAGGGTATTTAATGAAACAATAGAGTTTTTTGAAAAATTACAGCTAAAAGAAATGGAAAAGGGTGAAACCTCCAATGGAACCAAATACGCACTTTTAACGGATGGTCGTTGCAATATTTTAGTAGATGAAAGTAAAGAAAAGGACAATTACAGGGGTATTACCTACTTTAATTCCAGCTTGCAGGAACTGATCCCTCACCTTGAAAATTTGCACATTAATATTACTCAAACAAAAGATGAGGATATCATAAAATCGGTATTATTCAAGACTCCAGATGGCATTTCTATTGAGATTTTAAACGAGGATCATACACCATCTCCGGATCCACTAGGTAAATCATTAGTCGATTTTGGAAAATTTGGTGAGTATGCAATTCGCGTAGAATCACTTGATGGTCAGATAGAATATTGGGACGATTTAGGCTTTAAATTATTACTCAAGGATGAGAAATGGAAGTATGCTATCTTGAATGATGGTGTGTTCACGATCGGTTTACATTCACATGAGATGCATGATGGACCTGTCTTAACCTATTTTGATCCAAAAATGATTGAAAAAGTGAAAATTTTGAAAGAAAGAGGTATTGAATTCGAAAGCTATGATTCAACCAACACTGAAGACGAGAGTGTTGCAAAGTCTCCTGACGGTCAAATGTTTTATTTTTTCCCCGGTGAGATTTAGGAAACTAAACAATTCGGGCTAACTAGTCATCCTCGTCCCTCTATGGTGGATCGAAATCCAATACATTATTTGATGGGTTATCTATTGGTTGTGCTTAAAGAATAGAGGATAAACTAGACAAATCTCATTAACCTCTTAAATTTTTGCAGAATCAGCATAGCTTCGAGAAATATACTCAAATATCAATAATTTAGGAAAAATCGGTTCTTTGCCCTTAACCAACGGTATTAAACAGTTAATTTGTATATTAGGTCAGTAGCTGGATCATATCATGATAGCCACAATACAGGAAAGTTCAGTGAACTCCTCTAGCAATCAGTCTATAGTCGCGAATATAGGTAATACGCCACTGATTCAGATCTCTCATCCTGATATTAATGAACCTTCAGTGACAATTTTTGCCAAGGCTGAATGGCTTAATCCAGGAGGTTCAGTTAAGGATAGAGCAGCTCTTGGCATAATCATGGATGGATTACAAACTGGGGAATTAACCAAAGATAAGACCTTATTAGATGCTTCGTCTGGCAACACTGCCATTGCTTACTCAATGATTTGCGCTTCCATGGGGATTAAAGTGAAGATGGTGCTCCCAGAGAATGCATCGTTGCAACGTCGTAAGATTCTTCGTTCTTATGGAGCAGAGCTAATTCTTACGGATCCACTTGAGGGGATTGACGGTTCAATTGAGGTTGCACGAGAAGTGTATAATGAAAATCAGGATGATTATTTCTATGCAAATCAATATGATAACCCAGCTAATTGGCTTGCCCACTATAATTTTACTGGTCAGGAAATTTTAGAACAAAGTCACCATAGAATCTCTCATTTTGTAGCTGGGCTTGGTACATCTGGAACATTTACCGGAATAAGCAAGAGATTGAAGAATTGGTCTAACAAAATCCAGACTGGGTCATTTCAACCAAATTTGCCGTTTCATGGAATGGAGGGGTTAAAGCATATGAAAAGTGCGATAAGACCACAGATCTATGATGAAACCCTGAATGACTTTGAATTTACCGTCTCCACCGAAGCGGCCTATAGGGAAACGAAATACTTAGCAAAAAATCAGGGTTTATTTGTAGGAGTCTCCTCTGGAGCGGCTTTAAATGTTGCCCTTCAACTAGCGGGTACATTATCTGAGGCACTAATTGTCACTATATTTCCTGATCGAGGAGATCGTTATCTCTCTGAAAAATTCTGGTGATTTAAATTGAGGATTCAAATACCTAAATCGGAAATAAGAAAGATTAAAGCTCATGCTGAAGAGGCATTTCCGGAGGAATGTTGCGGAATTTTGATAGGCCGGTATGAGGATAATCAAGCCAATGTCTCGGAGGCTAGGAGAATGAGAAATACAAATGGTGGCTCAAAACTAAATAGATACAATATTGATCCGATGGAACTCGTTCGATTAGAAGATGAATTGGATGATCTGGGACTCTTAATGCTAGGAATTTACCATTCACATCCAGATCATCCCTCACGTCCATCAAAATATGATCTCGAACGTGCATGGCCTAATCTATCCTATGCGGTTTTATCTGTCGAATCAGGCCAAGCGGTTAAGTTGACTTCTTGGAGATTAGATGGAGATAATTCAGTATTCAAAGAGGAGAATATCCTTGAAATCTAGGTGAAAATATGACAGAAACACAAGAAATTCCAAAGGTAATAATATCTATACCAACCCCCTTGCGGACGTTCACAGACGGAAAAAAGAAAGTTGATAGTTGGGGTGACACCGTAACGCAAGCTCTCAACTCTATGATCAGAACATACCCAAAGTTGAAGACTCACTTGTACAATGGAGACGATTTGCGTAGTTTTGTTAATATCTATCTAAACGGAGAGGATATTCGCTATTTG
>JACZSS010000477.1 GCA_022574115.1 Candidatus Heimdallarchaeota archaeon
ATAACAAAGGAATGTAAAATAGAAGCATTAATCAAAGGAACAGAATCATTTAAACAAAGTTTCAAAGGATAGTTAGGATAAATTCTTTTAACATCACTTCTTTCCTTTAACTTCTCTAATCCTTCTTTACTTATTTTTCCAGAAAATCCATTAACAGATGCAAACTCATATTACAGCGATGGTATTCAGATTAACAATCTGTTGTTTGAAAACTCGTTTTCGACTAAACGACAATAACTCACCCGTTAGGGTTGCGGCCTTGGTTGCAATTTGTTTTATGTCTTGTATTTGGTCTTTATATGCAGTCTCAGTCACCTGCGATAGCAAAATATCGGTATAACCGATTATGCCGGTTAACATGTTGTTGAAATCATGAGCGATACCACCTGTAATTCTTCCAATCGTCTCCATTTTTTGGGCTTGGAATAGCTGTTCACGTGTCAGCTGAAGTTCGATCTCAGACTGCTTTCTCTCAGATATATCGATTATGCTTCCGATAATCAATGTATTCCTTGTAGATGGTAGACTAGCGAGCCGGATTTCGCATTCAATTCGTTGTCCAGCTGAATCAAGATAAATCCATTCAAAAGGCGTGCTTAACCCGGTCAACGCTTCTTTAATTTTTGTCTCCGCATAAACACTACTTACTTGACCATTCGGTTGATACTTCGGACTTAGATCCAAGGGACCATAAGTTATTAATTCTGACTTTGGGAGATTGAATAGTTTTTCTGCATTTTTATTTGCATCTATGAATAACCCTGTATTTACATCCATCACAATGATTGCTTCTGGGGCATTCTCAACCATTATTCGATTATGCTCTTCACTTTCAATCAACGCAACTTCTGCTATTTTCTGGGTAGTAACATCCTGGACAAATACTAATAAGGCGACACCTTCTGGAAGATTGATCGGTGTAACTTCAATATGTATATCGAAAGTTTCTCCATTCTTTCTTAAACCGATCGTATTATATGAAGGTGGTTCCTCTTCCCCCGCTTCCCTCCGGATTCCACGCTCAATAATTGTACTCCTTTCTTGTTCATCTAAAATGATCTCAACGCTAGACCCAACCAAGTCATCCACCCCGTATCCAAACATTTGGGCAAAATTTTTGTTACAAAAAAGAATATTACCTTGTCTTGAAATTACCAGTCCTAAGGGAGTCTTTTCAAAGATAGTCTGGTATTGTGCTATCGTCACATTTCTCTCTTTTTCGACTTCCTTTATCTCTGACAAATCAGATATGAACGCAATTAAGCTTGATTGTTTTTCAATCAACACTTCTGAGACAGTCATATTCATGGGAAAACGTGTCCCATCTTTACGAATTCCGTCCACTTCATAAGATCTTGAGTCTTCGATTCGCTCCGCTCGGTTTTCAGCCCTTTGAAGTTGAATTTGTCTGATCTCTGGCGGATACATTATGATAATATCTTTACCAATAAGCTCATCATCTTTGGTATAGCCAAAAATTTTCAAAAAATAGGGATTTATATAAACTATTTTGTGCTCTTGAGCAAAAAGAATTCCGATTGGAGCCTCATTGAAAATTATTTTATAAAAAGATAAATCTTGCGGATCGACAAATACTTCAGACTTTCTCACAACAGCTCACCTTCCTATCTCCCGATATTGGACATTTCAGTAGTAACATTGAACATCTATAAGTAACTCTTATTGAAGTTCACATAATTTGTAAATAAAAAAGCATAATTTATTCAAATATAGTTTACGGTTTAATCAATCTACGTATCGATTCGAGACAGTAGGTTTGTATAATTATTTTGTTGAGAGAATTAAGATAATTTTAATGTCATTTCTAACCACTTCAGAGAAAACACTAGAATCTACTCGCAAATCATTTATTGAATTCGGGGAAAGTGTGAAGCTTGAAAATGCTCTATATTGCTCCATCTGCAAGTATATTATCACTTCGAAGGGTTTACTGGAAATGGCAAGTCAAACTCGGTGGGGGCAACCAATTCCAAATATATTTTTTGCCCCAATACGCTATATTCTACTAAGAGGTTCATAACATAATTTGCGGAACTACTATCCAAACCTTACGCCAGACCCAACCGATCCAAACAATATCGGACCAGTACTTGAGGAGTTTATTCAAGAAAACCAAACTGAATTGACTAACTTAATACAGAAAAAAATAATTCAAACTAAGGAGGTACACCATTGTATCATCCTAATCTCTAGGCTAAACCACCTAAGAGCTCATGGTTTTGACAAATTAAACCTGATTGAAATTGGGATAAACGGATGGCTTAATCTGAACGTGGATAAGTATTCGTATGAGTTCACCCGTGATACTATTCAGGTTTTAGTTGGTTCAGAAACCTCTGGGATCACATTACGGAACGAAATTCGCGGTCAATTCAGATATCTTGATGATCAATCCGTACCAAGCCTCCAATCAAAAACTAGGCATTGACATCAATCTGTTAGACGTATTAAGTGAAACAGATAGTTACTGGTTGAAATCATTACTTTGGCCATCGAAAAAAGACCGAAGCGAACTCATCGAAAAAGCAATCGACTTCTATCAAACAACTCCCGCTCAGATTATTATCGAGGATAACTTTGGTAACATTCGCTCTATCCTTCAAGATTAGATCAACGAGGTTTGTATTTTCCAACCGTTTGCAATTAATCAAATCGGATCAGAACGATGAGATTAATTTCTCCTAGAATTATATGATTACTTGAAAGATACAGGTCTAGAAATCTTATTTCTCACAGTTGAGTGGTTTCTTGATATACGAACCCAGCTACGATATTACAATTTCAAAAACAGAATTCAAACGATGAAGATTTTCGCCAACGGCCATTATCATGGTGAATGGCTTGAATGGTTGTAATGTGCTTGTCAAGTTATCCTATTTATTAGAGAATTAAGCTCAAGTCTAAGATATTTGACTAAACTAGGAAGTTGGAAAGAAGAGGATACTTATCTTTAAATGACTATTATATCACTATAGGATATTGAAATTCCATAATCTGGCTCTAACAGGTTGGAGTTATGAAAAAGCTGACAAAGAAATTCCAATGGCATTGTTAGCTGAGCAAGGGTTACCAAGATCTATTCAGTCAAGAAATCCAGTACCCGGCACGTGGGTCTATTCTGACGATAGTCAATGGCGAGAAAGACTCAGTGATAACGTAAATCAAGCCGTTGCTATGTCCGGTATTGCTGCAGAAGATATTCAAGGTTTTATGGGGGTTCATAATGGTTATAAACTTCATCCAGAACCTGCAGGTCCTGCGGTTATGGGTGCTTT
>JACZSS010000478.1 GCA_022574115.1 Candidatus Heimdallarchaeota archaeon
TATGTTTTGCTTTGGACATCTAAAAACTGATTTTATTGCTAGAATGAGAGAAATCATTAAACATATTTCAATTTTTTCAGACAATTATAAATCTGATTTTATGGGTCTTTTTGAATAGAGCGGATACGCAAAATAGTGAAATAATTCAACCTAAATCCGTGTTTCAGATATATCGCGGCATTATGTACCCACCGTATTTTTGTAAAGTCGTTTGAGAAGTGAAATTTGGCCAAGATGAAGAGCTTCATGGTTTGTTAAGTGGAAAAAAATCCATTCAATCGAAAACAGTGTTTCATCCTCGTCGTCGCTCGAGACTATCAAATTAGTGAGTTCATTATCCTTCATATTTTCAAGTCGATGGCGGACGTCGTTTCTTACTGTCTGCAATTTACTTAAGTAGAAATCTTTCCCCATGCCGAGACGTTGATCTACGTTGGACCATGATCGGTTAGCAAATGCAAATTTCCACTCTTCCTCATCCATTTTTAAACCGTCAATGTCTTCAAAAATCCAGCTCCATTCAACAGCAGCTATGTGATCTAATAAAGTAGCAATTGATTCAACATTTGCAGAACTTGGAGTATAGTCCATCATTTCATCAGTTACACCCTTGAGCGTGTCATGCAATCGCCTCCGATTTATTTCCAGCATTGCGAAGAGTTTTCCAACTTTAGGGTCCAAACCTTGTGTTTCTAGTATATGGATACTATTTTCCATGATAGTGTTTCAGTTTTCAATACTTTTAGTATTTGGTTAACGAGTTTGCAACAATGTTAAGGTTCATCGGTTGGATCCCATTCTAATCGATAATCTTCATTTAGAAAATTTAGTCGCGCCATATCATCTTGACTAAGTGAAAAGTTGAAAACATGACTATTTTCCAGAATATGATTGCTCGATCTTGCGCGGTATAATCGAGTTACCCAACGTTAACGACCACTTAATTGCTATCTGAGCGAATGTTTTGTTATGTTCACTGCCGATTTCAGACAAAACCTGATTGTTTAGTTTTCTGCCTACCGACAAGGGAGAATACGCCTCAAGAATGATCCTTTTAGACTTGCAGAAGTTGAGTAATTCCTCCTGAAATAGAAAGGGACTGAATTCGACCTGGTTAATAATTGGGACAACATCTGAATGATCCAATAATTCCTGTAGATGTCGAATCGTATAATTTGACACTCCAATTGATCTAACCAGACCTCGGTCCAGAAGATCGATCATCGCATCCCAGGACGCCAATCTAAGATCGGTAACTGGCCAGTGAGTCATGTAGAGATCAAGATAATCAATTTTTAAGTTTGTGAGACTTTTATGGAAAGCAGATGTAGTTTTCTCAAAGCCATGATCAGAGTTCCACAGTTTGGTTGCGATAAAAAAATCGGTTCTAGGGATGTTAGAGTTGTTCATAATTAGACCTAGCTGTGTTTCAGTGTCATACATACTTGCAGAATCAAAATGACGGTAGCCAGCTAAAACTGCATTTTGAATCGCTTGTAATTTAGAAGTGTCATCACCTAAATTTGCAGTCCCAAACCTCAATGATTGCATATTGAGTCCATTATTGAGGGTGAGAAATTGGTCTCGAATTGTAGCCACACGATATAGAATTAGGCTGAAATCATAAAATCATTTATTTACATATTATATTATTATATCAGCGTATTTGAAATTGACAAAGTCTTCCACATTGATCCAGCGTAACTGCAAAGATGAAATCAAACACATCTCTGAGCGATTCATCAGTTAAGCCCGCGATAAAAAATGATCTACTCTTTTCCTTAAACAAGCAAGAAAATGCATTGACATGTCCTTTTTTCTTTTCTTTTGGAACGATGACAGCAGGTCAAGAATTGTCGTCCATCGCAGTTTCATTATCTAGCTTTGCATTTTCACCCTCGAGAACATCAAAGGTGATCCGTTTCTGAGGGTTTTCATAGTCTTCAAAATTGGCTCTTGTGTATCGATCGATTGATTCAGTTAGCTTAGCCAAACAGAAATTTTTGACAAATATGGATAAACTCATTGCTTTCGATATATCCCCACTAATCCACTAGGAACGGGTACTAATTCCATCTATGAAATGCCGGATGACCAGATTTGACTCTGATAAAGATTGCATTACACGTCGCAGTAACCTTTCCAGCGGCTATTATTTCAGCATAGATAGATACTTTATCACCAGCAACAACAGTTGGTTTTGCAGTTACTTTTAATTCCACTCCGAAAGGTGTTGGTTGCTTGAGCTTTACATGAAATTCAGAAGTCACAGTTGAGGGGAAATGGTCATCAGCATCTTTCTCATACAATGTTGAGGCTGCGCACCAGTTGCTGTGACAATCAAGCAATGTACCTAGGATGCCCCCATTGATGACTCCGTCGAATGCCTGATGATTTTCTCGGGGGGTAAAATACATTACAAACTCACTGTCTACCCAACTGCTCTTAATTTGGAGACCCCTTTCATTTTTCACACCACATCCGAAGCAGATACTGTCTGGAGCATGGATGTCTTGAAGCGCTTTCACTGTTTTATCTCGACGGGTTTTCGTATTTAAGGTTGTAATTCGTGAGTGTTATTATTTTCTACTTTTGATTAGATGTGGATATTATATTCGTTTAGAGACAATCATTGGTTTCTAAGTACGCGTAATTTAATTATTGATGAGAATCGACTTGTAGATGAAATCATGTTAAGAATTGGAGTAAGATCTAATGATTACGCTTCTGTAGAAAGGTTCGGAAAAGAAATTGCCCCATTAATTTTAACGGGTCCTCCCAGTGTAACCGGATTTGCCGGAGGCAGACCAAAACCAAGCGAAGTTGTTGCATATTGGCCGGCTTTAATTCCAAAAAATTTAGTTAAACCTGAAATAAAAATTTACGAGTTATAAGATGAAAATAAAATTAAAAGATATTGCACACGCAAGAAGCGGCGATAAAGGAGATGCAGGAAATGTTGGAGTAATTGCCTATAGTGATAAAGAATATGAAATAATTAAAAAATTTTCAAATTTTTTTTTTTACGTATTTGGCTCTTTATTTCTATTAGGCCATTTAGGTCCATTTCTAACTCTAATATCCACACAAATACCACAATTCTAGATTCTTTCGAAGAAATCTTTAATTTATGAGGTTTTAACATTATTCATGGCATGACACCAAATTGTTCTGTCTAATCTTTCAGGTTTCATATAATTTAACTTTTCAAAAATATCAATATTTAAATCATTCTCTACAATTCCTAAATTATCATAAACTCTTTTCAAAGTGAAAAGC
>JACZSS010000018.1 GCA_022574115.1 Candidatus Heimdallarchaeota archaeon
ATCAGATTCGTCTTCGAGTTCAATGTCTCCTTCAATTTCCTCAACATCTGTGGTCAACAACTCAAATGCAACCTGTTCTTCAGTTTTATCTTGTGACGGGTAAATTTTTTCTCCTGGGGAAGCCATTAGAATAGCTTTTCCTCTATCGTGAAAACCATATCGGCCAGCTCTTCCTGCCATTTGGTGATATTCAGCTGTAGTAATCCATCTCGCACCCATTCCTGGTCTCTCAAAAATTACTTGTGATATCGGAAAATCTGCCCCAGCTCCTAAAGCAGCGGTTGTCGTAACAACATCCAAGCTACCTTCTTCAAATGCTATCTCAACACGCTTGCGTTTTGTATAAGTCATACCCGCATGATAATATGCTGACCTTACTCCAATAGTTTTCAATAAGGATGCTAATTTCTGGACTCTAAGTCTCGTATTAGTAAATACTAAAGTTTGGCCGTGGAAATTAGTCGAGGATTTTACCTTAGTTTCATTCTTGACAAGTTTAGAAATTAGATCAAACCGTTCTTCATCATTTTTTGCCATAAACAAATGTCTCTCAAGAGGGATAGGACGTTTAAGATAGGACACAAGTTTGAGACTTAATTCATCAGCTAATCCTTCCGCATTTCCTATTGTTGCAGACAAACAAATAATTTGACAATTAGGGAATAAAGTTTTTATCCGAGCTAATAAACCGTCAACAACCTTGCCTCGTTCATCATCGCCCAATAATTGTATCTCATCAATGACGAAAGTTCCGATTGTGCCAATAGTTTTCCATTCACCTGACCGAAAAATCCAATCAAGGGCTTCGTAAGTTGCAACGATGATATCCCCTCTACCGAAATTTCCATCCGGTATTATTATGTCATTTTCATCAACCTTGATTTTGCTTCGTCCAACTCTTAGCACGACTCTTGCCCCCAGGCTCTTGTAGCGTTTCTTGAACGTCTCATATTTTTGATTTGATAACGCAACCAGTGGGGTTACAAACACGAATTTTTGGTTTCGTGCTTTCCAACCTTGTAATCCGGCCAATTCACCAACAAACGTCTTTCCAGATGATGTTCCAGCAACAACCAGCATGTCTTGTTTTTGAAGTAACCCGGACTGAATAGCTAGTTGTTGTACCGGAAGAAGCTTATCTAGTTTATGTCGTCGCCAATTTTGAATCAAATCATCATCAAGTGCATTTTTTATGCCTGATTGGTTTAGAAACTTCTTAATTCCTACATTTGGAGTCGAATTATCAGCTGGAATCACATCAAATATTGTTGTATCCCCATTATTCGATGTCTTCAATGGCTCCCAGAGGTTACTAACCACTTGATCCACAGATTTCGTACGATTCAATACCTCATTATAATATTTCCTCGAGCTTTGGGTAAGCGGGATTCCACGTTTATGGAATTCAGCTTGTACCTCCAAAATCGCACAGTTTCTACACACGCTTTTCTTGAACATGCTATAAGAATTTGCATCTGTAAGGCGAGTTAGACGATCATGCTCTTGTAAACAGTGAATACAGGCAGATACCAATTTTGGTCTGGGTATACCTTTCGAATTAAAGAATTCGATAAACTCGTTAACATTCTTTGGTTTTTCGTCTTTTCTGATCAAGATTGCACTAGCATTTTGGAGTAGATTCACCAATTTTTCAATCTTGATGTACCTATAAGAGTTTCCACTCCGATGCTGATATCTATATGGACGAAGTTTTTTCTTATCATAAGTGAAAGTGATTTTACCTCGTTTCGTAAATTTAAGTGCATCCATGTCTTTTGTGGAATTAAAGACCATCAAATCTACCGAATTTGACTTCAAGATGAAGTTGTACAGAAGAATAAGGTAGTTTTTGGGTATGCGGAAAGACATCGTTACTCAAGACTTGGAAGTAATTGGTATGTACACAGGCTTGTTAAATAGTTTTAAGGTAGTGTTTAACGTATTATTATTCACAATGAAAATTATATGATGTTTGTGGCCGCCATCATTATTGCTATGTTAAGCAATACGTGTCCAAACATCAATCCAAAAATGGTTCTTGTTTTTAAAGCTACAATATCGCCTCCTATGCCCAAAAACAAGGTTAGAAGAATACCGCCTAGGATTCCAATATACGGCTCAAGAGCATCAATTTCGTAAATGTGAATGACAAACCAAGTCAGATTTTGCACCCCAATTGCAAGTTTGTCAGAAAACTTATCGGCAATTTGAAATAAAATAAATCCTCGAGTCCAGAGATCTGTAATCGAGGCCATGATCCCAACCAACACTATCTTAACCATGATTTCATGATCCGTTAAAAAAAGCCAAGTCCCATAAAAGATCTCATATCTTAAGAAAACAGAAATAGCAACTGAATAAACAAGAAGTCCACCAAGTAAACTTGGAACGATAGTTTGCCTAGTAGGTATAACTCCAAAATCTCGCCAGTTGCGATTATGCCTTTTGAGGAATAGACTTGGGACTACCACATAGAACAGGATCATTCGGATAGCTCTAACGAGATTGTATACTAATGCCTCATTAACAACGTTGTTTTGAAGAAAGAAAGCGTTCTGAAGTGTGTAAAAGATACCCGATAAAATGGCTGTGATGATAATAAGACTCGAAAATTCTAATGTCCAACTCCGGACATAGTCAGGATCATTTTGAGGTTCTGAATTTGTAACTAACAGATTCAACCCACCTTTGTGATGAAAATCAAGTTCTTAGGATCCAGTCTTTTTGGTTCTAAAAAACCATTTGCTTTTACAACACGGTTGAAATCTGAGGTATTTGGGAGTCCGTGATAAAAAGGATGGAGACTGAATAATGGTTCAATCCCAAGCTGAACGTGAGCATCAGTAGCAGCAAATCCGATAATTGTTGAACCATAGTTTGTTATATTTTTGAGAAATTTCAACTGATTTTTGAATTCAGAATAGAACCCGAGTCCATTGGGTATTATTACAAGATCGGCTTTTTTATTTTGTTCACTAAATTCTGGCTCAGAAAAAATTACGGCCGAAAAAGTAGACCATGCCTCCTTCGTTTCGCAAAATGAAATCGCTTCATCTTTGATATTATTGTTTGGAACGATGATACTGACGGAATCAATTTTCTCAGATATTGCTTCCAACAATGGCACTACCACTTCAATATAATTGGCGTATACGATCACCTTTGGATTGGTCTGGATGGTGAAGTCCGAGTGACTAAATAAAACGTCTTGGAGCAGTATTAACCTACTTTCATAAACGCTCTGAGTAAGACCTCGTTCAAAAATAAAACTGTCCTTATTCAGATCCCATTGACCAGAATCTCCCATCAACTTATCATCTAAGATTTTTAAGCCGTGTTTAATAAAAACTTGAGTCGGATGTTTATGTTCACCAAGTTCAATTATATGCTCTAATTTGGTAACTTCTTTTAGATAGTTATCCGTTAATTTATAGGTACCTCCAGCCTCAGACAAGATTTGGAAGGTAGTTAGATATTGAAAAATTTCTTCAATGAAATGTTGATTAGAAGAATCCCATTTCTTATCATAGCAAATACTTGGGACCGTGTACGGTCTCAGGAGTAATTCGATAATGCCATTTACTCTTAGCCATTCAAAATAAGATTTAGCAGAAAGTGCCCTACTTTCGGAATATTTAGTTACGAATTCAACGCTCAAGTTCTTATTCACTCTTCATTATCAGGTGAATTTTAATTAACCTATTGAAATTATAGGAGTTATTACTGAAGAAATTCAACAATCTTTCTCATCCGAGCCCATTCTAACAATGTAACTAGATCGATAATGTCCATCCTCCAATTTCTTGAAAGCTGACTAATTGTATAGCCACCATCCAATTGTAACATTTTTTGCCAAGATTCCTCAGAGATGTAGCTGGGAGATTCTACGAGATCTGCACCGGCACCTCCCTTTATTGGTTTTATCCGGTCAGAAAATATTAACATTCTACTATATACCTCTAAATGCTTAATTGGTGTTTTTCTGACTTTAGCGGCTTCGAATATCATTAAAGATTGAGTAATTTCATTTTGAGTTGCCAATTTCCATTCATTGCCTAATATTTCCGCATACGGATTGAACCAGTGGCTAATCTCTGCGAGAATAGGAAATGAATTGTCTTCCAAATGGACAACAATGTAGATTTGGCTATTTTCAAGTTTAGTCCCTAGGAATGGAATGTTCTGATATAGTAATGATGTCGATTTTCCGTGATTAAAGCTATCTAACTGATTGTCTACAAACTGCAGAAAAGCTTTGGGTACAATTTCGTTTCCCCCGATCCATCTCGCCAAGTTCCGAATATCCACGATCTTCGACCCAATATCAAAAATCGCTAAACCTTTAATATATTTGTAATCTAAAGGTTTATCTCGACGATTATCATCCAAGAAGTAGAAGTGGCTATCCTTTGATTTTCGTGTTACCTTCTTTTCAACACTAAGTTTTTCTCTTAGTGTTAATGATAATTCCCTACCGATTGTATTAGGGTTGCCCTTCGACCGAAACAATGCTTTTTGTCCCAGTTCTCGAATAGGCTCAAGATCCGTATTTGGTAAACAGGAAATAAAGAATACGGTGGTTATATCGGTTTGCCCCTCTGCAGTGCGGCGAAAAACTGCAATGTCCTCTTCCAGGGTTGAAAGAGTGTGTTGTGGTGATCTAGCAACCCCCGCGTATACTTCTGACAAAGTCTGGTAGTTGGTTAGTTTTTCAACATAACTTGAACCTTTATTTAATTCATTAATATAAACAACTGGACCAAGCATAAGATCGAACTCGATTAAGGCGATGAACTGAATTCTGAGAGCTCTTAGGCCTGGAAGAGCAATTCCAGGAATTGCAAGTTCTCGAACCCATTCATCATCTTGATCCATCGACATGTTGAGCAATATTTTGATTTATAAAAAATTTACAAAGATTTCTCGTAGTAGAAACTATACTGCGATCAATATTGTATTTATTAATGAAAATGTTTTAAGAAGATAAAAGCCTAACTTTGGCATTGACTATAATGGATGAGGGTACAGATCAAACATCCGCCAATTCTAAGAAGTTGAAACTCCAATATAGATCAATATTTGATGAAATCACTGTTTTTTACGAACGAATTAACTCAGAGGACCTTGACACTTTTCTAGATGCATCTGATTTAACCGAGATTAATATTAAGAAATCAATTAAGGTAATCGAAGAGTACTGGGATATCCAACCTGAATTTACAATGTCTGATTATTTGGAAGAATTATCTCGATTAGGTAAAACGCAAACCAGCCTTCCAGATATTCCAACCTATCAATTTCGATTTGCGCTTGAAGAGGGAAGTTGGATTGTTCTCCTTCGGGACTATTTTCCGAAATTAGTGAATCCAAGTTTTAATCGATTGATAACCTTGGAAGACATGATATGGACATCAGGCAAGGCACAAATTGATGATTATGCATATTACTTACTCGAAATCGAACAGGTGTCAATGAACTGGATTTTACCCATGGTTAATTATTGGATAGAAGAACATGACTATGGCTCTATCAAAGATCTTGCTCCGCGAATTATATCTGCAGCTTTTCAAAAAGATTTGAACCGTGGTAAGGATATTTTTGACGGAACCATCAGACTTCTTCGAGCCAAATTACAAGATCTGAGCAAGATTAAAACTCTAGAAATAGAGTCTGTATGGGCAAAAAACTCAATTGAGATGTATTCACGACTCGTGAGCGAGGCTGATTCTGGGGAATTTACAGATGATACTTACTCTTTTTTAATTACGCTTGGTATTCTTCAATTCAACGTAAACAAATCAAGGCAGCAATCTGTAGGTGAAAAGTCCTCTGCGAAGAAACGAAGCTCGATAATTGACAAAATAAATTGGAATGACCTAAATCTAGAGGATCAGGAAGAACTTGAAGATTTTCTTGATGATGTTTTATTGCTATTGTTTGATCAGCCCGAATCCAGTTCGATGGATGCAGGTATTCAATTACTGGAAGATCTCTTTGAGGAGATCAGGGTAAGCAAACTTCTGCGCAAGAAAACTTTGGATGAGTTTCACGACATAATTGATGTTGAAACTTCCGATTTAATTGATTCAATCGAGCGAGAAAGAAAAACTGTCGAAATTTTGGAAAGAATTATTCCCCAAATATTTTTGGAACTAAAGCAACTGGGGGATGAAATATATGAAAACGAGCAATCCATCGCAATGTATATGTCTGTAGATCCAATATGGGACAATTTTGAAGCTCAGTTGTTGCGAATGAAGCGGGTTTCAGACCAACAACTAGCTAGATCTATTGCAGACAAATTAGTCAAATCGTTTTACGAATTAATGATTACTCGTAAGATGACCCCGCTGGATTCTACAATGGCTCTTGTAGCAAAGTTTCATGATACATTTACGAATCTTACAGTTTCAGCGGCGTTGAGGTCGGAAACGATAGCTGAATTGATTAAAAATGAAACCCCGACAGACGGATCTTTGAAGAAATTAGATGGAATAATTATTGATTATCTTGCCAAGAACTTTACTTTGAATCTATACAGGTAATCATTCCACGTCAGACTGAACTTTTCTTGTAATGTAAGTTAGATATGCAATCATGATTTGAAGAATAGCAATAAAATATAGATTCTGAATTACTTTTCCGGTGGTTGTAGCCGAAGTAAATTCCGTAAAAATATTTCCAAAACCGCCAAAAACTGCCAGTTCGAAGAAGAATCTGATGAAAATTGCGAACATAATGAATTTTGAGTTTTCACTATACCTGAGTACAATTATCGTTAAATTTACATTTAAGATAAGTATCAATAAATACATAGCAACTTTATTTTCTATCGGTTCGCCATCTTCAAAGAAATATAGAAATCGAGTTATGAATTCAGCAACACCCCATCCAACACCAAACAATAGACTTCCTCGTATTCCTTTGCTAAAGGCTTTGTTCTTTGATGTAAATCGAGCTCTTGTAATCTCCGTCGCAAATGAAAATAGTGCCAAAACCCAGAATGTCAATGATCGATTGTCACCACGGGTGCTGTCAAATATTTCTTCGTAGTTAGAGATGTGACTAGCATCCATGATAAATGAAAACGGAATTAGCATCATGAGTGCTACGAGTGACCATGCCAAACCACCTGAGATAATATTTCGATAATCCTTCTCATATTCATGTAGCAGTCCAAAAACAATCAATGCTAATAAAATAAACGTGATTGAGGCCACGTATGTAGTTGTTATTAAACTAACAACCATTATATGTCGAAAAAATGGTCTGAATTTAATAATATGGTATAATACTCCAAACAATGGTTATATTTAATCGAGGAAACAAATAATTTTCAAGTCTAGCTTTTCCTAAAAGTTTATGCTTACATTTCGCTTTTTGGGGACTGGAAATGCATTCGGTGCTGGTGGTCGAAGACAATCATGCTATCTGATTGAGACGGATAAAATTATTTTACTCGACGCAGGTTATGCTACACTAAGTGCGCTGAGAAGTGTAAGTCTTGATATTAGTCAAATTGATGCAATTCTCATCTCCCATGTTCATCCAGATCACTATATGGGTCTGCCACAATTTGTCTTGGAGGATTATTACGTCATTAAACGAGAAACAAGTATTCCTGTTTTTGGACCAATTGGATTAAAAGATAAGCTGACTGAAATTACAGCTGTAATGTATAATCAAGAAGTAGCAGATCATTTAACAGAGTTGTATGATATTCTTGAATATGGACCAAATGAGACCTTCGACTTTTTGAATGGCAACGTACAAACTTTGGATGCAGATCATACAGGTAATGCGCAAATGCAAATCATTACCATTAATGGTAACACTATAGGGTATACTGGTGACACAGCATTGATGCCTTCCAATTTAACTAAACTTTTGGAATGTGATTTAGTGATCTCTGAAGCTTCTTCATTTTCGAACTCGATACCTCATCATACAACGGTCGAAGAACTCCAGAACTTTGCAAATCCTCAAGGTAAAACCATTTATTTGACTCACGTTGGCGAATCAGTTCTTCAGAATATCCCCAATATTAAACCGCCACTGGTTCTTGCTTCTGATGGATTAATTGTTTATCTTTAATCTTGATAGCTTTACAAACCACATATTTATTTAAATTGAGAAATTTATCTGGTTAGAGGCTACGAATGACTGTTGAAGAATTTGATGAACGTTTTTCAAGGCATTTTCCTTTAAAGTCAATAGGAATGGCGAATCAGAAGATTCTAGCCACTAAAAGAGCGTTAATTGCTGGTTTGGGTGGCTTAGGTACTGTTTCATCAGAGTTATTAGCATCTATTGGTATCGGAAATTTACGAATTGTGGACTTTGACGTTGTTGAAATATCGAATCTCCCTAGGCAAAAGTTGTACAATGAGGTGGATATTGGCAAAGCAAAGGTCGATGTGGCTGAAGAGAGACTGAAACTTAGAAATCCATTTATATCAATAGACCCTCAGCCAACCCGAATTGATGCCATCAGTTCGGCAAGTCTAGTTGAAAATATTGACGTAGTTGTAGATGGACTAGATTTATTTCGGACCAGAAGAATTTTGCATCGGGTTGCTTATGCAAGTCGTGTTCCATACGCGTTTGCTGGCGCCGTAGGCGAATCCGCTAACTTGATGACTATCATTCCGGATGACAAATATCCATGTTTGGAATGTGTTCTTGGAGATATAGTTGATGATCCTAATCAAAGCTGTGAACTTCGCGGTGTACATCCAGGAATTTTGCACTTAACTGCAGGTATTCAGGCATTGGAGGCAACTAAGCTGTTATTAGGACAAAAACCTGCATACGTGGGTAAAATGTTGTTTATAGACCTTGAATCGATGGAATTTGAATCAGTTAATTTCAAACCGAAGAAGGATTGTCCCGTCTGTGGTGAAACCGAAAACACGGAACTGGATACGGGTAACCTCGGTGAAATTGCAAGGGCTCATCGAGAAATTGAAAACCATGGAAAAGCTTTAATTACCTCTATTTGTGGTCGAGATACACTTATCATTGATCCAAAATGGGAAATTAATTGGGAATTTGATAAAATAAAGTTGCAAATAGCAAACCATTGGAATGTCTTAGTTGAAGGAAACAATTATGTAACTTTCAAAATCGAAGATGTCAACGTAAGTCTGCTAAAAAGCGGTGTATCTACCGTTCGTGGATCAAAATCGTCAAAAAATGCCATTCTACTTACAAAAAAAATATTTGACAAAATAGCCTAAATTACCTAATAGGCGTATAGATTTATATTATTTATCAACATCAGTAGTTGCACTGAAATTGCAAATAATATCGAATTAATGAGTATGCCACGAATAACAGTGCTCTGCATCCTATTTTTACTTGTTTTCATATATAATACAAACCAAATAAGCGCTAAAAAGAAAAGAATACTAAAGAACCAAGTAAAGACTGTTAACCAAAAATTGGATAATAATGGTTGAAATACCTCAGCCATGTTCCGAATTTCTTCAATTGAAGTATTAAGACTTTCTTTGTTGATCAGTTACATTAAAAAAAGATGAAATCTTCAGTGACAATTTTTAAGCTCATTAATGACGCAAATTTGACCTTCTTTAGAGAGTATTAAATCAAAATTAAAAACCTCTAAATAAAAAAGTGATTTGCAATGGCGAAAAAGAAGCCTCTAAAGGCTAAGTTAAAGCCGGTTAAAGCCAAAAAGGGTAAGAAAGCCAGAAAGTCTAAAATCAAGGTAATTAAATGTAAGAAATGTGGTAACACATTTAAGATTGGCAGTGAGGACGACAAACGCAAAAAGGAGTGGAATATAGTTGCTCCAATGCCGGACAAAGATGGAAATGTAACAATTACATTCATGGCTACCTGGGATTGTCCCAATTGTGGTAAAAATATTACCGGAAGTTCAGGTAAATCTAAAGGAGAATTTGGTGCAAAACCCAAAAAAGATCAAATAGCTGACATGCTTGCTTTAGGTGATACTTTTGAAATCGACGGTTTCGCTAAATCAATGGGCGTCGATGAAGTTAATCTCAGTAAAATCTTGAACATGATGATCAAAAAAGGCACTGCAATAGGTAAAATTGAGAATGGCATGTTCATTCCAATCTAATTGCTCCAAACTATCCAAAAAAATCTAAAAAGCTTAAATTATACTACTATTTACGAGGTTTAGTGAAACTTAAGATCGAAACGCTCCGACGATTCACTGAATGTCTAACAGATATTAATGAGGACCTCATTCAATTAATCAATAAGCAGTATGGAATTCAAGGAGACGAGTTCTCTCCGATCTTTCCTAAAATACTATCAGAAACAGGAAGAGAGTTCACGTCTAAAGATTTTCAAAAATTATGGTCTTACATTGAACTCGCAGAATTTCACAAAAATTGGTTATCGATCAGTCTTTATGAGAAAGACAAAATTACAATTTCCACAATTAGATCACAACTAAAGAATGCAGGTTTTTCCAGTTCTCAGTTTTCTGTTCTAAATCTTAGCGAGTCTCCTAAAATGCTTGCCATCATCTTGTATCCCGGTAAAGCTCGCAATACTGCAACTAAAGCATCGGTTCATTATAACTTTAGAGACACGATGTATGTACTGCCTACTTATGGCATTCTTTTATCGAAAATAAATTCCGATGAGGCGGGGAAAAAGTTTCAGACAAACGTTGAATCACTTTTCAAGAAAATTAAACCTAAACGGGTGAAGACTTTAAATATCTCAAAATTTTATAATGATACGATGATGATAAACAAACTGACAGTCAATGCGATATTTCAAATAACGGGATTTGATGGTTTTGAGGCAATCAATTTTGTTGGTCATCATGTTAAGAAGGGATTATACGGGTTGAATAAGCGTCAAGATATTAGAGTCAATTTGGATGGTATCGGTCCGAGAGTCGCTGTATCTGGAGAAAATATAGAACTAAAAATAGGTCCAAATGTTCGCATCAAGAATTTTAAAGGAATTGATGAGTTACTTGAGATTTTATAGGTGAAATTGATGGACGCACGTATTGAGAATTTTTACTGGTTATTGAAAAACAAAGAAGAAGCGACACTACGAGAATTACTTGAACAAACAAAGTCCGTCGATACACCATTATTTGGATTTACCAACCTTTCAACAAATTTTGATAAATTCATTTCTCAACAAACCCAATGGGTGGCTGAAAATGTTGTTAACCTTGACGTATTTAATGTAATCAAGTCTGAATCACAAATCGTGGTCGAGTTTATATTATATCTTAAAGGTGGAGAAATTGATCTACCTGTTGCTCTATGGGCTAAAGGTACTCCGACCAAGCCTGAGTCAATGAGAATTTATCATAGTACATGGCCGATGACCAGATCACATCGCATCCGTTCCCCGATAGTTGAATCTAATAATGAATTAGAGGAACCTCTCGCTCTTGAGGTTTACATGAATGCATTATTTGAAGGAGACTCTGAGGCTATCCTAGAACAATTTACCAAAGATGGATATGTTAGAGAACCCAGCGGTTCAAAATTCAAGCATCAGGGAGCGGCAAAAAGAAGAAAATTCTATCTCGGCGCCTTGAAAAACGGGGGAATTACACTTACACCTTGTTCTGTGACATTTAACGGGGTCTCTTGTGCGGTTGAATATATTTGCAGCAAATGGGGTCAGTTTCAAATTGATCCTCAAGCTGGTCTAGCAGTTTACGATATTGTTGATGAGCACAGTTTATCTGCGGCTAGAATCTACGATGATATCAACCCTCCTTTGTAGTTATAATATCCGTAAAATCGAAATAATTAATTAAGCCTTCACTTAAGTTCGTACTGTGAAATGTGATGCACGGAGATTACTTCTGCTCATTTTTTGTCTAAGCCTCCCTCTTGGACCAACATTTGTGGATAGCGTAGATCCTGATATCCCTGTGGATTTTCAAATCAATTTCGTTCAAGAAATTGATTCTACAACCATTATCGATGTAGGTTTCTTTCCAACCGGGATTACTTTAACAGATGACCGTATTTACCTTTCGACTGTTGATGAACATTCTAGAGGTACAATCTTGGTTTTGGACTATCAGTTTAATCTAGTTTTTCAAATTGATCGTATAAACGGATCAGACTTCTCTCTCAACGGTTTAGACGTTTATGAAGATCGACTCTATTTTGTCGATTCTCTGTCTAACCAGATTGTAGTGTACGATTTAAATGGGGAGTTAATATTCAAATTTGGGGGGACTGGCACAAGTAATGGACTATTTAACACTTTAAATGATGTTGCTGTCAATAATAAATTTATTTATGCCGCAG
>JACZSS010000479.1 GCA_022574115.1 Candidatus Heimdallarchaeota archaeon
TTTTATAAACGATTTGGATTTGTCAAAAATAAACAACGAAGAAGAAAATATGCCCTTGTTAGACATTGTACGCCAAGGTATTACTTCACTTAAAGCATTTACAAAGCAATTTTGAGGAATTTTTTTTCAAAGAGTTCGCGTATTAGTGTTTATGGTGCCTTATATTCTTAAAAATTGTATTTTTCAATAAATCAGTGTCGGATGAGGAAGTCACCTACTGGGATTATTTGAAAATCGAACAACTGCTCCAGCTTCAGGGTGGATTAGAAGGCGATTACAAACAGCTATCTGTAGATGAATTACACTTTATTATTATTCATCAGGTATTCGAATTATGGTTTAAACAGCTCATTGCAGAATTAGAACTGATCATAGAAAAAATGGACGTACCTTATGTTGGTGAAGATCAGATACCGTTCATTGTCCATCACTTAAATCGTGTCAATAAAATCATCAAAATCGCAACTGAGCATTGGAAGGTAATGGAAACACTAACTCCACAGGATTTTCTTTTGTTTCGATCTAAACTCGGAACGGCTTCTGGTTTCCAATCATTTCAAATGAGACAAATTGAAATGTTGATGGGATTAAAACAATCCCAACGAGATACTCATGGTCATGGCAGTCCAATCAAATTTATCCTGAGAATTGCTGGTGATTCCGACTTTGGTAAGAAGGTGGCACATGAACTGGCGAAATTTGAGAATGCCAAAAGTTTACGTGATTGTTTACATGACTGGCTCTTCAGGACCCCCATTCATGGTTCAACTCCGACATCAGACAATGACGATGAAAATGTCGATGCTTTTATTACTAAATATCTAAGTATTATTAAAAACGAGAATAAAACTCAACTAACCAAATTGATTGCAGCAGGTAATGATCCGGATAAAATTCGAAAAGGTTTCGATGCTACATTTTCACAATCTGAAGAATTTGTGAAGGCTTTGGATATTGAAGAAGACAAACGAGCTAGGATGAAACGAATCCGGGCAAGTATTTTGTTCATTGAGTCCTATAGAGAACTACCCTTACTTACCTGGCCCAGAACTTTAATTGATCAGATAGTCGAAATGGAAGAAGCCTTTGTGACTTTTAGATTCAACCATGCAAGAATGGTTGAACGAATCATAGGTAGAAGAATTGGGACAGGTGGGTCTGCGGGAGTAGATTATTTGGATCAGACTACGAAATATCGTATATTTCCAGAGCTGTGGGCTGTCCGAAGCCTATTATTGGCACATCATAACTTACCTAAATTGCTAAATAAAGAGATGTACAAATTTGCTTCTGAGCTTAGCTATTAAAATTAGATTTGAAGGTATGTAAAGCTCTCAAACCTTAATAACTTCTTTTCGGTTTAATCTCGATTCCAAATACTCTTCAATATCAGGAACTTTGTGGTGATCTTCACAGCGAGGTTCATAATCTATTTTATCCTCATTGTCGGACCCTTCAATAATCACAGTCAAGCTCAACGCACTATCCGGTTCATCATTTCTAAGTCGCTGCGGCAATGTTCCGTCATTGTGGCACCCGTTTATTGAACAAACAGAATAAATGGTCTTGATTGGTGTATCACTCAATGCCATGAGTTGAGGCATAAACGCAAATGGTTGACCTCTGTAATCATTAGGTAAACCCGACAACACTACGTTATAGCCTCTATTCCGAAGCAATTGTGAAACATACACAATATTTTCATCACAAAATTGCGCTTCATCAATCAAGACCAAACCGACTTCTTTGCCAACATAATCAAGCAGTTCACTGCTATTTTCAAATAAGATTGATGGTTTCTTGATTCCGTCTCGTGAACTAATATTAGCCCCATCTCGGGTATCGATCCGGGGTTTAAAATAATACACAGGAATGTTTCCAAACTTTTCGGCCCGTTCTCCTCGGTGGAGAAGTTCTCGTGATTTACCTGAATACATGGTCCCGACAATCACTTCAAGGGTGGATCCATTGAATGTAGTATTATAACGATTCACAATTGATCGTTAGAATATTACTTTAAATCTGCATCGGATAGAAGTCAGACTCGTAATTGTTCAGAATTCGAATATTTTCTTTCTCATGTCCAACCTTTGATGACGCCTAGAAATCAAGTTATTTTTGGCCAATTATTGCTTGAATTCTCTTGGTTGCTAACTCACAATACTCGGGGTCTATATCGATTCCCAAGAATTTGCGACCTGATTTTATCGCCGCAATTGCAGTGGTACCGCTTCCTACGAATGGGTCCAAAACAATGTCACCTTTGAATGAGAAGAGTTCAATACATCGTCTCGGAAGCTCTTCTGGAAAAGGCGCTGGATGCCCTATTTTCTTGGCTGATACGGTTGAGAAATTCCATATACTCTTAGTTAAATCAAGAAAATCCTCTTTTGTAACGGTGTCAATTTTGTCTCCTTTCGAAAATTTTCTTCCAAATTGCTTCTTAGAATAAACCATAATATATTCATGCACATCTCCCAGCGTAGGATTTGATGCAGATTGCCATGAGCCTCATGCAGTCGCAACCCCAGAACTGGCACTTTTATTCCAAATAATCTCTCCTCGCATCAAAAACCCAATCTCAATTAAAATTAGATTCATGTGTGAATTTAAAGGTAAGTAAGGTTTTCTACCAAGATTAGCGATGTTTAAACACAACCGCCCCCCAACTATCAAGACTCGGAAACTTTCTATCATAACTTCTCGTATTAAATCCAAATATTCTTGCAATGTAAGATCATCATCATATTCTTTGCTGGCATTATATGGGGGTGACGTTATTATTAGATGGACACTATCATCTGGTAAAATAGATAGATCGCGAGCATCGGCACAAATTATCTTGTTCAGATATTTTGGGTCAATTTTATTTTCGTTCACATTTTTAATAACATCAATTTCTAAGTTTGAATACAATTTTGAACCATAAAATTTTGTTGAATCATGATTTTCTCTGTTTGAACTTCCGAAACTACTTGTTGTAGTTCCTTTACTCATATAATAAAAGTTCCACGTTTATATTTAAATACAAGATTATTGCGATTCATCCCAAAGTCTTCGCCATCTCGAATATGGATCACTTTCTTTTATCCATGAGATCTTAATTTTCTTAGTAGATGGATGATTTAGTAGACGACGTATCACGTCCCCACTTAATTCCGCACCTCTAGGGTTTACTGCCGCGATCGAACGAATGCAAATCCGACTCTAACTGAAAAAATCATCAACTTGATCACTCCGTCTCATCTTCCCTCAGGACGTTCTTTAA
>JACZSS010000480.1 GCA_022574115.1 Candidatus Heimdallarchaeota archaeon
CCTGGGGTGTATTTTGAAATTCAGGGAGGCGATTGTGATATTAGTGAATCACAATTTTACATTGGAAGTGGAGAATATTTAATCGATTTCCCTCTTTATGAAACGACTTCAATTGCACCTGGAATCTATGCTATCCAGATAGTGGCAGTAACTGATGTGATAATCGCGACTGAGAGTTTCCAAATTCAAATTTTATCGAACGATTCCATTAACCCAATATTGAATGTTCAAAGTCCGGAATCAATTGATCAAAATATAGCCAAAACTTCCTTCAATCTAGAACTGAATGGTTATGATGAAACTGGATGGTTAGATCTAACAGTCTCAATAGGACAGAAGACTCTCTATTACGTCGCCTATAGAAGCCAACACCTTAACACCTCTTGGTTTTCGTTTAATGTAACCAATATCTACTCTAATACTACAATTGACTTAAACCAACTTTCAACAGAAAGCCCAAACTCTGTCTCAATTAAAATTCGAGATACATCATTCAATGAGGCAGAGATCATCGTCCCGTTAACTGGTGACTTCATAAAACCAAGTGTAAACTTCTTGAATTTTAAAGACAAAGATACTGTCTTGAGTCGAGATATTGTCCTTAAATGGGAAGTCTTAGATGATTCGCAAATAATTTCTCAATCCTTACTTCTTAACGGCCACATTTTTAAGCCAAATAATCGAGTACTCCTTGCTACTGATCGAAGTTTTACATTTTTTATGGCCATACCGGCCAATCAAAAACAAATTTTAACCTTTACAGTTATCGCAATAGATTCGTTTGGCAATTCAGGTGATGCGAGTGTGTCGATCATGTATGATCCAATTCCTGTAAATGAGTCGACTAGTTCTGACTCATTTGATTTGACGGATCTAGATCAAGCTTTAAATATTATTTTAATTATCGTTGGCGTTTTGATTTCCGGTATTGTTATTTTTGCCGCATATCGGGCCGTACGCGATAGTGATGATGGCTTAACAGGGCTGAAAATACCCAAAGTCATGAAAGTTCTTATCGAAAATAACCCTGAACAAAAGATATTAGATGGACTACTAGATTTGCTTACTTTGGGTAAAGTCAATCTCGACATCGAGGAAGAATTTGTTCGATTGATATCAAATAGTATTGAAAATATGAAAAACGCAAATATTATTAGTGAAGTTAGAGAAAGTGTTTTCGAACTTAACAATATTTTGGCTAGAGTACACTTTGATGATACCTTGCCAATCGAAATGAAATCTCAATTTCAAGCAAACTTAGGCGTTTGGCTTTCTGAATTGGAAAAAGAACTTTATTAAACTAAATAAGATTCCACGTTAGCTAAAAAGTATTTATATCTAAAGTAATTATTAATGAGAAACCTAAGGGGTTAAATTGAAAAAATGACATTTATCAAACGGTTTAGAAGAGCGGTGTCACCTGTAATCGCTGTAATTTTGTTGATTGCACTAACTATTGCAGCAATTGCGATCATTTTTACAATTACACGTGACACATTGGATGACAAGAATATTAGTCTACTCTACAAAAATCATGCGGTGGCTGATCGAGACGGTGATGAACTCGGTGATTTAATTCTACTCGACGTTCGAAATATAGGGACAGATGACGCAGAGGTTAGTGAAGTTATTCTAACCAGAAATGGGATCGCCATGGATTCATGGGTTATGTCAGAATCCAGTTACACGGTTGCTGGGCCCGGTACAACTATAATTAGTTTGGAAACCGTCAGCGCCAGTGATGCGGTAAACTTTGGACACGAGGTAACAATAACCATCATAGGAAACGGATTTAGCAAAATATTTAGTTCTGACGACATCACCATTCCGGACGTACTATCTGGACTTGCAGTCTTCTTTGAAGGTGTAGACTTTAGTCAAATCAATCTAGCGGAAATGGGCTGGGTTGAATACCAGTACACCAACGACCATTCAGGAGGTGGGGGTAAAGGAATTTATGTTTCCGGACCTGATCTAATTCTTGATGAAAACGACGATGTGTTATATTACGTACTTAACGATGATTTCAAAGTCAAAAATGGAATTATTTCAGCAGATTTTGTATACGGAGATAATGATGGTCTCGGTATTGCATTCAGAATAATTGATGAGCTTAATTATTATTGGGTTGGATTAACTCACAATCATAACGGTCCCCAAGCCCGACACGGTGAGACAGGGACATCTGGCGGAGCGGCCAATACATTTGGTGGACCATTCTTCAGCTCTGATGATGGAGCATTTGAAATTCATAAAATTGTCAACGGGGTGGATACTGAACTAGGACTCGTATATCCAACAACATTCTCAATTCCAAATATCGTAGGTATGAGCACTGCAGGTCCTTATAGATTTATAATCAGTTTTAATGATAATACTTTATCATTTCAATCAGCTCCTGTTGGAAATACACTTGAAGAAATTTTCACAGTCACAGACTCCTCACTTCCTGATGCAGGCTATTTTGGAGTATTCAGCTTGGGTTGTGATGATAGTGTTTTAGAACAGTTTACAGTTTCCGCTTAAGTCCTCTTCCATCAAAAATCAAGTCTTTTTTCATTAAAGGCTCGGATCAATCCAACCGGGCCAGCCATCATCATTGAACCACCTGGGTGTACCTTTACAGAGTTCAGTGTAGAAAGCTTGTCTCTGTTGGGTCCTATAAGAGTTAAAGGTAAGTGTGAACTAAAATCAAGACTTTCTAATTCCTGATTGTAGAAAATACCATGACCTCCTTTTTCCAAAGTTTCCTCATGACTTAATTTACGATTTGCAACTAATTTCAGATCTTCAGCAAAGGAGTCTGGTTCCACCCCTCCGGTGTGCAATTCGTAAACTGAGTTTACAACTGAATTCTCAAAAAACACCGCGATTGTATGTCCATTACCGACGTTAACCACCAACTCTTTTTCATTAGATGCATCGGATGCTCCATAAACAACTGCAGGACTCGAATCCATAATGGCAATTTCTGTTGGTTTGACATGAGTAAACATACTTTTCGCAGAGTTAACCATAGATTTGTGACGTGGAAGTGTATCTGGTACTGTATCTGAGAGAAACATGAGATCCTCGAGACGAGCTCTTCCCTCTAAAGGTTTGTAGATCGTCTTCATTCTAAAGTCTCTCATTGACTGATTTACAACTAAAGGTTCTCCGTGATCCTGAGAGGCAAGTAAAACTGCAGAAATCTCTGTTCTATCAATCGCAGATGCTTCAAGTAATCCGAAGATTCTTTTCCAATTTATGTCAGTGGTGAAATGAT
>JACZSS010000481.1 GCA_022574115.1 Candidatus Heimdallarchaeota archaeon
GATATGGCTCATGAGATGTATCGAAAAACGATAATAGGTCCCAAAATTGCTGATGGCTCATTTCTTGACTGGGTTAGCCCCATTATTGAAAATGGGAAAATTGGATGTTTGTGCTAGCTGCGGGACCGTTGCCATAGTGATTTGTTGATTCAGGCAATCAAACTCTTGCTTAAAGATAATCCACCCAAACTTGATGATTGATTCGAAGGATTATCAAAAATTCTGTGATATGTTTATTTTACTCAAAAGGCTCAATTAAATCTTACAACCCACATCAAGACTAACTATCGATCTCACATTGCGATTATTTTTCACAAGTTCGTTTTTCTTGTTGCCAAGTGCAATTATTGGGGGCATGCAATAAACTGAAAAAATCAACACCATTAATTTAACCCCAAGATGTCTTGACCTGATAGTCTAAAGCCCTTAGCAACGTCACTAGTTTAGTATTCACTCTACATCCATAGATTAATTTATCCTTTCACTACTGAGAGACTAATCCTTCACTTTTTTGAATCTTTACCGAAATAGTTAGATTCGGCAGATATTCCCTGCGTATTTGTTTCGCAAATCAACAAATCGAAGTCACATAACTTCTATTTTGATCTGAGAACTTTCAAAAATTCACTCAACTTATAATTAAATTGCTTTGTTTCCATCCATTCATCGAAATTTATGCTTTTGAGTGGCCAAAACTTCTTCAACCCTTGATCAATTTCAGCCTTAATTTGCATAAAGGTCCTTTCAAAATCGTTTTGTGAGCCCAAACTCAAGGGATTATAATTAAACAGCATATCCTCAAACTGATACTCCTCCAAAGCGTATTTTTGATGAGTTTCTTCAACATCAATTTCTAAAATTGGATCTTTAAGATCAGTTACAAGCGAATAATCCTTCGAGCCCATAATTGTTACCTTAAATAAAAAATCATCATTTATTTCTAACCTTTGATAATGGGTCAGTGTCCACAGGATTTGAACATAGATTAAATTGAAAAATTCATACATAGGCATCAGTTTACCATAGGTAATATACGGATATTTTTGCCTACTTCCATAATCTCTGAATACCCATGAATTCACGTATTCAAATATTGCCTCATCAAAGATCGTGAATACAATTGAAGAATTATTCTTATTTGGACTAGCATCATCTTTGACTCCAAATGTTAATGAATTACCACTCGTATCCATTAAGCTAGCATATTTATAATGCACCCCATTATCCGTATCAACATATAATCGACGCATCATCGAATAATCCTTGGCACTTTCTTCTTGTATGTCAAACTGTCTCATTAAGCTTGTGGGAATGCCATGTATGACAACTTTGGCTGAATTTCTCAATTTTAAGGGTAACTTATTATTCTGAACGACACTTAATCGGTCTTCGATCAGCGATGATATTGACGTTTGGCGTGCCATACTCTAATTTTTCGGAATTGTGGGAGTATAAAAACTTAGTCCAATATTTTTTGGGGAATTAACTTCAAAATTTGTACTATGTAATTATGATCCATTAATTATCTAGCTTAGAAATTCGATTATGAATCAATATTGGATCTTGACAAATATGATTTGAATTAATTATAATATCATTGTAAATTATGAATACAATACGTGGTTCCAGCTATCTGGAAAATGGGCAAGTGCACTTTGAGTTGTAGATTTAGTTATCAGTTGGCCATATATATCGATCTAAATGACTCGATACGATCATTCTGGTTTATCAATTGATTATATTATTCCGAATTTATGGCGGAATATTTTTAGCCTAAATATTATAACAAAATTCGTGTCTATAACATTAAAATGTGGATGTCAAGTAACTGAAGAAGGAAAATTTGAACTTGGAGATAATTGTAAGGACAATGGTTGCAAAGAATGCAATACCCTAGTTGATTTACACCCTTTCGGAGATAATAGACTTTGATATTGTGTTAAAAACATAATAAATTCTAAATTACTCCAGAGTAGCATGCGTTCCATCGCATCTTGGTGCATTCTTAGTATGCTTGCACATGCAAAATACGATTGTCTCATCTTTTTCTGCCTTAAAGACTGTTGGAGTAAATTCACTTCCAGCATGGCTTCCATCACAAAATGGTTGATTTTTAGAGTTACCGCATGCACACCAGGCATAAGTCTGTCCCTCTTTAACTTCAACAGCTTTTGGTTGTCTACCAGCAATATTTGGTTCTGCCATATTATTCACAATGAATCTGGTAAAATGGAGTTTATTTAAAGTTTGTGTATCTTATAAATTAGTCTCATTGCATCATCTTCTTAGTCTCTTCCAACATGCCTTTCATGGACATGTAGGCAAGCTGTTCTATAACAGTTATTGCATTAGTCACAAGATCATAACCAATTATATTCTTATGTTCTTTGCCAGAAACATGATTCTCTTGGCCAACGTAGGGATAATAAAAATCCCGTATCTGGGCGTTTTCATCCTGGCAAACAAGAATATTGCCATTTCCAAATACAAAGTGTCTTGCCATAACGTGATCCCTTTTTCCTATAGTGTGTCAAAAAGATTTGCATGAGACAATCTTTTTGACACAATTTCTCACGGCTTCAGCAACCGCACAACTTCCTTATCCTCAACTTGATCAAACTCTTCGTAGTAAGCGCTTACCGCCACAAAATCGGGCGGCGTCTGAATACAAACAATTTCCTCAACGTCTGGTGCGATCTCTTGGATAAACTCCCGCGGTGCTACCGGAACGACCAAAACAATTTTTTTTGCTTTTTGTCTGCGCACCGACTGTATCGCAACACGCATGGTTGAACCGGTTGCAACGCCGTCATCAACAAGAATCACTGTTTTATCGAGCAAAACGAGCGGCGATCGACCAGCTCGATAAAGCTTTTCTCGTCTCTCCGCCTCGGCCTGTTCTTTTGTAATTTCGTGATCAATATAATCTTGATCAATCTCAAACATGGAAATAAGTTTTGCGTCTAAGACCTTTTCGCCATCAACGGTTATTGCTCCCACCGCTGTTTCTGGATTTCCTGGCATGGTGCAGGATTGTAGGAACGTCGGGCAGCGGGGGCGTGAACGTCTGGACTTGAGAACATAATTGAAATTAACGGACATGGTATGCCCAAAAATGAAAATCTTGTGGATATAGGAATAATTACAGTTGAAAATGGTAAAGGAAAAATTGATTTTGGAAAGTTATTCAGAGAAATTAAATCCAATACTGTTTTCATTAAAGTACGTGTAAAAGTCCATGAGG